>CAZZAO010000017.1:26043-44835 GCA_964652205.1 uncultured Anaerolineaceae bacterium
GGATGCGTTCGGACAACCGGACGACGTTTTCCTGCGCGGTGCCGGTGCGCAGGATGATCGCCAGCAGCTCGGCGGGCGAGAGCGCTGCCGCGCCGTGGCGCAGCAGCCGCTCGCGCGGACGCTCGTCGTCGGGCAGGTCGTGCAGGGTCAGCGGGGGCGGATCGTGCGCCATCAGGGCTGATTCTCGTGGGCCGAAAGTGCGGTCATTCTAGCATCCTTATGCGCCTGCTGCCGGTCAAACGCTGCTGTACTTCAATTGCGCCGTGCCGGGGCCGCTGTTATACTGACGTCAACCCTGACAGGCAATCACAGTTCGATTTTGGCGGAGCGGAACCGATGCCGGATATTAATTTGGACAGCGCGGGCAGTCTGTTTACCGGAGTGTCCGTTTATCTCGGCATGGTGCTGGCGGCGTCGTGGCTGGCGATGATCCTCTGGGCTTACCGGGATATGCGCGCCCGCTCGCGCGATTTGCTGGCGCAGATTCTGGTCGCGGTCGTCGTCGCGCTGCTGACGCTGCCCGGCCTGGTGATTTATCTGTTCCTGCGCCCGCGCGAGACGCTGGCTGAAGCTTACGAGCGCTCGCTCGAAGAAGAGGCGCTGCTTCAGGAGATCGAAGAAAAGCCGACCTGCCCCGGCTGCAAACAGCGCGTTCAGGACGACTGGCAGGCGTGTCCCTACTGTCATACCCGGCTCAGGAAGCCGTGCGCGCGCTGCAACCAGATGCTCGACCTGTCGTGGAATCTCTGCCCGTACTGCGCGACGCCGCAGCCCGCTTACGCAAGCGAGCGCGTCGCCGTCTCCAGCGGCGGCGGACGTCATGGTCACGCGCGTCCGTCGAACGTGCCGGAGTATCAGATACGGGCCAACGCGCAGCCAGAGTCGCTGTTCGTCGATGGCGAGGAATAGAAGATTCCCTCACCCTGATCCCTCCTGATCCCTCTCACGGTGGGAGAGGGACTTTTAGACAGGTTTCCTGATTTATAGCGTACACCTATGTCAAGTAGCAACGAAAAAGCTCCGTATTGACGGAGCTTTTTATTTCAGGTCGGGATGAGGCTTAGGGGGTGTGGTCGCTCATCAGCTCGCCAGATTCGCCGACGGTGTGGATTTTGAGAAAGTTGGTCTGCCCGCCGACCCGGAACGGCACGCCCGCGATAATCACCAGACTGTCGCCCGCTTCGACCAGACTGGCCTTGTGCGCGGCGCGGATGACGATGCCGATCATCTCGTCGATAGAGTTGAACTCTGGAACCATCAGCGGAATGACGCCCCAGACCAGCGCCATGCGGCGGAAAGTCAGCTCATTTGGCGTGACGCACAGAATCGGCGTCATAGGCCGCTCTTTGGCGACGCGGCGGGTGGTGTAGCCGGTCAGTGTCGAGGTGACGATGGCTTTACAGTTGAGCGCTTCGGCGATCTGGCTGGTCGCCTGGCTGATGGCGTCAGAGACGGCTTCGCGGCCTTCGAGGTCGGGTTTAGTGATGCGCCGCTCCTGACGATTCTCGGCGCTCATCAGGTTACGCTCGGCGATAGCGGCGATGTTCGCCATGGTCTCGACTGAGCGCACCGGGTAGCTGCCGCTGGCGCTTTCGTTACTGAGCATGACTGCGTCTGTGCCGTCGAGGATGGCGTTGTAGACGTCGTTGGCCTCGGCGCGCGTCGGGCGCGGGTTGTCAACCATTGAGTTGAGCATCTGGGTGGCGGTGATGACCGGCTTGGCCGCAGCATTGCACAGGCGGATGATCCGCTTCTGCTGGAACGGCACTTCTTCGGCGGGCGTCTCGACGCCGAGATCGCCGCGCGCGACCATGATCGCTTCCGATGCCTCGATGATTTCGACGATGTTTTCGAGCGCTTCGTGTTTCTCGATCTTGGCGACGATGGCGGCTGTCCCGCCGAGATGGCGCATCAACCAGCGCATCTCGCGGATGTCGTCCTGCGAGCGGACGAACGACATGGCGAGGTATTCGGTTTTCTTGCTCAGCGCATACTCGACATCAGCCCGATCTTTATCGGTGATGGCCGAGAGCGTCAGCCGCGCCGTCGGGGCCATGACGCCCTTACGCGAGGTCAGCGGCCCGCCGACGACGACCTCGCAGATCAGCGCGCGCCCGGTGACTGACTTGACGACAAATTCCCACTTGCCGTCGTCGAGCAGCAGCGTCATGCCCGGCTTGATGTCGCGGACGAACTCCGGGTGCGGAATGGTGACGACGTTGTTGGTTCCGTCGGCTTCATCGAGCGTCAGGGTAATCGTGTCGCCCTGCTTCAGGTCGAGCGGCTCATTGGCAATCTTGCCGATGCGAATCTTCGGCCCCTGAATGTCGCACATGACCGCGATGACCGCGCCTTCTTCTGCGGCAATCCGGCGCACGTCGTCAATCGCTTTGCCATGCGTCTCGTGGTCGCCGTGCGAGAAATTGATGCGGGCGACGTTCATGCCCGCGCGGATCATCTGGCGCAGAGTCTCTTCGTCGCGGGAAGTCGGGCCGAGCGTGGCGACGATCTTGGTTCGTTTACCGTCAATGCGGTTGCGCAGCACGGTGTATCCTTTCGTCCGAGTCGGCCTATTCGGCGACGTCGAGGTTGAGATTCGTAAACGCCTTCAGGCCGGGATATTCCGCCGCCGAGCCGAGTTCTTCCTCGATGCGCAGCAGTTGGTTGAATTTGGCGACGCGGTCGGTACGCGCGGGCGCGCCGGTCTTGATCTGCCCGGCGTTCATGGCGACGGCCAGATCGGCAATGGTCGTGTCCTCGGTTTCGCCCGAACGGTGGCTGGTGACGACCGTCATGCCGTGGCGCTGGCTCAACTGCGCCGCAGCCAGCGCTTCGGTCAGGCTGCCGATCTGGTTGACCTTGAACAGCAGCGAGTTGGCGGCTTTTTCGCGGATGGCGCGAGCCACGCGGGTCACGTTGGTCACGAGCAGGTCGTCGCCGACGATTTGCACCTTATCGCCGATAGCGGCGGTCAGCTTCGACCAGTTGGCCCAGTCGTTTTCCGCCAGCCCGTCTTCGAGCGAGATAATCGGGTAGCGGCTGACCCAGTCGGTCCAGAACTCGACCATTTCTTCACCGCTCAGGCTGCGACCTTCGATGGCGAGGTTGTATTTGCCATCAGCATAAAATTCGGACGCCGCCGGGTCGAGGGCGATGCGGATCTGCTCGCCGGGTTTGTAACCCGCTCTGGCGATGGCTTCCATGATAACGTCGAGCGCGGCCTGATTCGAGCCGAGGCTGGGCGCGAAGCCGCCTTCATCGCCGACGGTCGTGCTATGACCGGCTTTGTGCAAAATCCCTTTCAGCGCCTGATAAATTTCGACGCCCCACTGAAGCGCCTCGCGGAACGAGCCTGCGCCGACCGGCATGACCATAAATTCCTGAAAGTCGGTGCTGTTGCTGGCGTGTTTGCCGCCGTTCATGATGTTCATCATCGGCACGGGCAGCGTGTGAGCGTGGACGCCGCCGAGATAGGCGTAGAGCGGCAGGTCGGCGCTGATGGCTGCGGCTTTCGCTACTGCCATCGAGACGCCGAGGATCGAGTTCGCGCCCAACTCGCTCTTGGTCGGCGTGCCGTCAAGCTCGATCATCAGGTCGTCAACCGCCTTCTGGTTGAGCGCGTACATCCCTCGCAGCGTATCGGCAATCGGGCCGTTGACGGCCTGTACCGCGCGCAGCACGCCTTTGCCGCCATAGCGGCTCTTGTCGCCGTCACGAAGCTCAAGCGCTTCATATTCGCCGGTCGATGCGCCGCTGGGGACGATGGCACGAGCGAAAGCGCCATCGACCAGCGTCACTTCGACTTCGACGGTTGGATTCCCGCGCGAGTCCAGCACTTCACGAGCGTGAATATTTTCGATGACGGACATAGTCTATCTCCTGATGAAAGCGCGACCTCGGCGGTCGGTTGGCCTTTAAGGTTGGGGAACGTTCCCAGACGGAACCCTCGCGGGGGAGATTATAATACCATTTGAGGCGAGTGAACAGCACCGTAAATTCCGGCGCTGACACCTGCTGCCCATTCGAGTAAAATAGCTCGATTGGATGGCTGACGAAAGTGACTGTCATGACTCCCCGCCGCAGCGTCTATCTCGATCATTCCGCCACCACGCCGACCGACCTGCGGGTGGTCGAAACGATGCTGCCTTATTTCAGCGAGGTCTACGGCAATCCGGCGTCAGCGCATGGGGCTGGCCGCAAAGCCGAGCAGGCGGTCGAAGATGCGCGCGAGACGATGGCGCGGCTGCTCAACTGCCAGCCAGCGGAGATTGTCTTCACCAGCGGCGGCTCGGAGAGTGATAACCTCGCCCTGCGCGGCGCGGGCATGGCTGCCCGTAATAGGGGGCGCGGCTTGCATTTCGTCACCACGCCGATTGAGCATGATGCCGTCGGCCAGACTGTCGCGCAGATGAGCGAAGCCCTGCGCTTCGAGTCGACTCTGCTGCCGGTCGATGCAACCGGGATGGTTGCTGTCGAGGCGTTTGCTGCCGCGCTCCGGCCTGACACGGCGGTGGCATCGGTTATCTACGCCAGTAATGAGGTCGGCACGATTGAGCCGATTCCACTGCTGGCCGCGCAGGCCAGAGCGCGCGGCGTCCTCTTTCACACTGACGCAGTACAGGCGGCAGGCCAACTGACGCTCGACGTCCAGCGGCTCGGCGTCGATTTGTTGACTCTGTCGGCGCATAAGTTTTACGGCCCTAAAGGCGTCGGAGCATTATACATGCGCGATGGCGTCGAACTGCTGCCGAGCCAGACCGGCGGCAGTCATGAGCAGGGCCGCCGCGCCGGGACACTCAATACGCCCGCGATTGTCGGCATGGCGAAAGCGCTCGAACTGGCTTACGATGAAATTGACGAGCGCGTCGCGCATTTTCAGGCCCTGCGCGATCAGATGATCGACGGCGTGCTGGCACGAGTCCCCGGCGCGCAGTTGACCGGCCGCCCGGAACAACGCCTGCCGTCGCACGCCTCGTTCGTGTTCGACGGCATCGATGGCAATCGGCTGATCGTTTACCTCGACGTGCGCGGCGTCGCTGCCAGCAGCGCTTCGGCCTGCAAGACTGGCAGCCCGGAGCCGTCGAGCGTGCTGCTGGCGCTCGGCTACGAACCGGAAATCGCCGCCAGCAGCCTGCGCCTGACGGTCGGACGGCAGACGACGCCTGACGACATTGAGTTCGCCATCGACGCGCTGGCTGAGTCGGTTGAAAAGCTGCACAAGTTCAAGACGTTTTAGTGTGAAGGGTTGACCATGAACCCGAATGCCAGTACCCGCGTCGTCGTCGCCATGAGCGGCGGCGTCGATAGCTCCGTCGCTGCCGCGCTGCTGGTCGAGCAGGGCTACGATGTCATCGGCATGATGATGCGCCTATGGTCGGAAGAGACGGCTGGCGGTCGCACCTTCAACCGCTGCTGCACGCCGGATCAGATGGCTGACGCGCGCCGGATCGCCGACAAACTCGATATTCCGTTTTACGTGCTCGATACCAGAGATGTCTTTCGGAACACGATTGTCGAGTATTTTATCGACCAGCACCGGCAGGGGGTCACGCCGAATCCCTGTATCGAGTGTAACCGGCATATCCGCTTCGACTGGTTACAGCAAAACGCGCTCGGCCTCGACGCGCAGTACCTGGCGACCGGCCATTATGCCCGGATCGATCAGGCTCCAGACGGCAAGTTTCGGCTCAAAAAAGGCGTCTACGAGCCGAAAGATCAGAGCTATGTCTTGAGCGTGATGGGGCAGGAGCAGCTTGCTCACGCCATGTTCCCGGTCGGCAGCTACACCAAGCCGGAAGTCCGCGAGCTGGCCGAGCGCTTCGGCCTGCCGACCGCCAGCAAGCATGACAGTCAGGATTTGTGCTTTCTCGGCGACGGCAACTACCGCCGCTTCCTGAGCCAGCACGCGCCGGAAATCATGGAGTCCGGGCCGATAGTGCGTCAGAGCGGCGAAGTTGTCGGCGAGCATCACGGACTGGCGAATTACACTATCGGCCAGCGTAAGGGACTCGGCGTGTTCGCTGCCGAGCCGCTGTACGTCATCGGTATCAGCCCGAAGCGCAACGCGCTGATCGTCGGTACGGCGGACGAGTTAGGCGGCACTACCCTGACAGCCGGGCGCGTCAACTGGGTTAGCGGTGAGCCGCCGGACGCGCCGCTCCGCGCTGAGGTCAAAATTCGCTATAAGGCGAAGGCGGTTCCGGCGCTGGTCGAGCCGCTCGACGAGGGCCGCATCCACGTCACTTTCGACGATCCGCTGCGCGACATCACGCCGGGGCAGGGCGCGATTGTCTATGACGGCGATGTTTGTCTCGGCGGCGGCATTATCGAGCGCGAGCCAGTCATGGCCTGAAGTGTAATCGGTTCAAAAGTCAACAGGCCCGCATGATCGCGGGCCTGTTTTTGTTTAGCCTGTCAATCTATCCGCCGAATCCCGCCATCAGCATCACCTCGTGGGCGAACAGCAGCATGATGACCGTGCCAAAGACGATGTACGGGCCGTAAGGCAGCGGCGTGAACAGGCTGTAGCGCGTCCGTGAGAGGAAGCGGCTGAGGAGATAGATGAACGCGCCGAGTGCTCCGGCGATTACCGTAATGTAAATGGCGAACAGCAGCGACTGCGGGCCGAGGATCAGGCCGCTGAAGGTGAAGAGCATGACATCGCCGTAGCCGAAGGCGACCTCGTCCACCGAATGGCCGCGCAGCGAGCCGGAAATGTGGATGAACAGGAAGCCGCCGAGATAGAGGACGAACGAGATAGCGAAGCCGACGCCGCCGCCGATCAGCGCGTTGGCGAGCGTCGGGCCGTAGTGGGTCGCAGGCGTAAGCAGCGCGTCGATCAGCGCGACGACGCCCGCCGGAATGATGACGTTGAACAGAATCAGCCGGTGTTCGACGTCGATGATGACGATCAATACGAAGAAGGCGATGTAGACCAGCCAGAAAAACAGTTGCAGCGGCGTCATGGCCGGGTCGTCGGCGGTCGCCAGCACGGTCACGGCGAAACTGAGCGCCGTCGCCAGCTCGGTGATCGGGTAGCGCCAGCCCAGACGAGAACCGCTCGGCGACGTTCGCTGGCCGGTCAGGAAGGCGGTCAGGCCGAGCCACGCGACCGGCGGGCGAGGCGTGCCGTCGGCGTAATGGGGCAGGCGCAGCCGACCGCGCGCGGGCAGGTCGTCGGCGAAAGCGTTGAGGAAGCCGCCGACGAACAGGCCGATAATGGCGGCGATCAGGGCATTTGTGGCAACCATTGGCGGGCGGCTCCGGTTAGCGTAAGGGCGGCGGAATGATCGGCGCGGGCGGCAGCAGCGAGAGCGCGATCCACAGTGTCAGCGCGAACGCCAGTGCCACCGCTACCATAATAGCCGTCTTTTGCGCGCCGCTGAGTAAAGACCTGGGCGCTTCAGCCGCGCCAGCGCCGATATGGAGCGGCAGCCGCGCGACTTCACCGTAATGGATCGTCCAGGCGGCAAGGCTCGGCGGGTGACGCTTCAGGCCGATAATCAGATAGGCGGTATCGGGATAGCTGGCAAGCTGAACATCGGTCGGCGAGGGGATCGGGTCGCCGTTCGGGTGCGAGTGGTAAAAGCCGATGACCGACTGACCTGCGGCCTCGATCTGAGTGAAGGCGTTGACCTGCGCCCGCTCGTCGAGCCGGTAATGGACGCGCGGAGTCGCCGCTGCATTGGGAACCGGGATTATGGTCAGGACGCGGCTGCCGCTGCCGCCGAGGATGCCACAGCTTTCATTCGGCGCGTCGGCGCAAGCCTGCTCGACCAGCGCGCGGGCCTGCGCTTCGGTCAGCCAGAGCGCGTCCACGGCTATTCGGCGTCCGTCGGCTCGTCGGCGGGTAGAATCTCGAACGCCTCAACCTGCTCATCCTGCGGCGGGTTGCGCGACTCGTAGAACAGTTCGGCGGTCAGGGTGTACAGGCCGGTCGGTTCGGTCAGGCCGCGCAGATGCAAGGTAAATTCCATGTCGTGGTGCATGGTCTCGATGATGCTCAACTCGCTGACGACGTGATCCTGTTCATCGCGGGCCGTGAGCAGCAGGTTCGGGCGCTCCATGAACGGCGTCACGCGGACATGAATGAAGATGCGAAAGCGGTCGCGGTAGGGCATCACTTCAAGCAGGTCGATTTTGACCTCGTTCGGTGGCAGCGGCGAAGCGTCGCCGATGTCGAAAATCGGGATGTCATTGTCCACGGGAAGGCCTCAAGCGTTCTTTCTCCCCTTGCCCGGAGCGGCAGGGGCTGGGTGAAGGGGATTAGCCCTGCACGCCGAGCTGAAGAAGCGCAGCCACAGCGTCATCCAGCTTTTCGGCGGGGACGAGGATGTGATCGCGCGTGTAGGCGGCGAACGGGAAGATCGGCACGCCAGCGGCGGCCAGCGCTGCGCTGACGCGCGCCATGAAACCGACCAGTTCTGGCTCAAGGGCGACGTCGAAAGTTAACAGTCGGTACGGCGTCTTGCCGATTTCGTGATCGCGCAGCCGAGCGCTGAAGTCGGGCAGCGCGTCATTCGGGACGATCAGCGTGACCTCGCTTTCATCGACGATCAGCGCGCAGAACGGGTCGCCGACTTCGGCGATGATCCCCGCAGCGACGGTGATCGCCCGCGCTGGCAGGCGCAGGGAGAGATAGTCCTGTTCATCGACGAGCAGCCGTGCCTGCTGGAGCGCCTGTTCAACCGTTTGTGCCACGCCGTGTGTCTCGCTTCATTCATCGAATTGATAAGTGGCTTCAGCATAGTAGCGAACCTGCCGGTTTGCCAGCCTAGCCTGAACCCAATTTTGCAACTCGGCGTTCTTCTCGGCAAGGCTGCGATCTGGATCACGCAGCGCGGCGATGGGATAATTGACGCGGACCGCTCGCCCGTGGACAATGTGCCTGCTGATCCCCGGCGGCAGAAAGGCGTGAAAGCGGGCCGCCTCGATGATGTCAGCCGGGTAGTAATGCGGAAAACTGAGCAGCGCGATTCCATCGGGGAACTGATCCCAGACCGAGGCCGGATCGGGCGTGGCGGTACGGTAGAGCCGCGCATTCTGCTGATAGAGCGTGACGACGCGCTGGAGGCTCAGGTTGCGCTCGCGCGCGCTGCCGACGGACGCCAGTGCGGCCATCAGCCGACCGTCACGCAGGAGCAGATGGGCAATCGCGTCGACTTCCTCGCCCTCGACTAACTCGATGTCGGGAAGCTGGCGCAGGCCGTGGATGAGCGCGCTTTCGTCCCAGCCGCCGATGACGTGCCGCCACGTCGATAGCTCGACGTTGCCATTGTCGTAGGGCGCGACCTGTACCAGGCTGTGCGGATAGCCCAGCGCGGCGAAGGCATAGCAGCGGTTCGCGCCGTCGAGGATGACGAAATTCTCGTCGTCCATCGGCGCGACAATCGGCGGGTTGATGGCGAAGGCTTCGTGGCGCAGGCGCTCGACCAGCGGCTCGGAGCGCTGCGAGTCGTGCGTTTCGTGAGCATGAAGGCGGTCGGTCGGCACAATGCGAAGATCGGGAGTCGGGGCGGTGGCTTGTTCGCTCATCGGTTTCCTGCCTGAGAGATGCGCCAAGCGTAGCATGGATCAGAGCCGCCGACAACGCTGATTGCGGTTATCTGAATAGTTTAGATCGATTGAGTTTCGATGCGATGCTGGAGAGGTGCTGGATGGGCGCAAATGAGCAGGGCGCGGCGGCAGTCGATGGCCGCTGGCTGACGATTTGTCGGACGCTGTGTTTCGTCCTCAATGGCGACGACGTGCTGCTGATGAAACGGTCGCCGACGCGGCGGGTTTTCCCGAATCGCTATAACGGCGTCGGCGGTCACATCGAGCGCGACGAGGACGTGCTGACCAGCCTGCGCCGCGAAGTCCGCGAGGAAACCGGCCTGACCGTCCGCAGCGAACGGCTGCGCGCCGTGTATAATATTGATGCAGGGGACAACACCGGAATTACGCTGTTCGTTTTCACCGCCATCAGCGATCAGCGTGACGTGGTTGCCAACATCGAGGGGACATTGCACTGGGTGGCGCGAGAAGCGCTGTTGGCGCTCGACCTGGTCGAGGATTTGCCCGTTTTGCTGCCACGCCTGTTCGCCCTGAAAGAGAACGACGCGCCGCTGTTTGTCCATGTCAGTTACGATCAACAGGATCGCATCCAGATGAGGTTCGCAGACTAACCGCATGACTGACGCGCCTGAAGTCGAGTTTGAGTCCTCAGAGTCGGAACTTCCATCTGCGCCAGCGCCCCGGCGGCGTGGGCCGCTGCGGCGGATCGGCTGCGGGCTGATTCTGGCGCTGTGGTTCCTGCTGCTGCTGACGCCGTGCGCGCTGGTCTATCTGGCGACAAAGGGTGAGGTCACGATTCCGACCGGCAGCGTGCCGGGGCAGGAAGTACGGCTGTGGCTGATGACCGAAGATCGCAACCGGGGGATTGGCATCTCGACGGCGTCAGTCAGCGGCGGCAACGGCACGACGGACATCTGCCTGCAAACCGACGTCCGCTACCTGCTCTGGGCGGGACACGGCGACAACAGCACCTACTGCGAATGTTATACCCGTCCGGGCGCGGACGCTTCGTGGACATCGGCTGCGGCGACCGTTCAGGGCGCG
Organism: uncultured Anaerolineaceae bacterium; assembly: GCA_964652205.1. Taxonomy (GTDB): domain Bacteria; phylum Chloroflexota; class Anaerolineae; order Aggregatilineales; family Phototrophicaceae; genus ZC4RG36. The sequence goes on from CAZZAO010000017.1 coordinate 36,643, forward strand.
TGTCAGGCGCGATAGACTGCGATGAATCTGGCTGGACTACCTCAGAACGTCGATCTGTCCACGCTGGCGCTGATCGCGGTGGCGCTGTGCGGCGTCGGCGTGGCCGCGTTCGTTCTTGTCCATGTTTTTGGCCTGTTTATCGGCGTCTTTAGCGGCCTCTTTCAGCTCGTCGCGCACCTGATTAGCGGCGGGCCGGTGGCATGGTGCGGCTGCCTGATGGCGCTGCTTGGCGTCGGCGCGTGCGGCCTGCTGACCGTGACGATGATCTCGATCTACTCAAGCTGCGGGACGGCGGACGCGGTCAATTTCTGCCGCTTTTTTGGGCGATAAAACCCTCTTGTTGTGTTGGCGCGTCAGGCGTAAAAAATCGCACCCCTGCGGAAGATCGTCCTGCTCCGTTAGTGAAACGCCGCCTCAGCCTGAGGCGGCGTTTATCTTGATCTTTCTCCTTCTCCCACCAGGGTCGGGGATGAGGGCATTTACGCCGGACTCGGCGCGGCTCCGAGCGTTGGACGGCTGCCGCTGCTATCGTCCTGATTAGGCCGCGACTTCAGGCCGCTGGCGTCGGGTGACGGCGGCACGATGGGCGCGCTGCTGGTTTCGCCCATCAGCGCGATAAATTCTTCGGCGTCGAGAGTTTCGACTTCGAGCAACTGGCTGGCGACGCGGTCGAGCTTGTCGCGGTGCTCGCGGATGAGGCGGCGCGCGTCGTCGTAGGCTGTGTTGACCAGCTTGCGGACTTCGGCGTCGATCTCTTCGGCGACAGCCTCGCTGTAGTCGCGCTGCTCGGAGATTTCGCGTCCGAGGAAGATCATCTCTTCTTTCTGGCCGTACATCATCGGGCCGAGCTTTTCGCTCATGCCATAGCGTGTCACCATCGAGCGGGCGAGGCGAGTGATGTTCTCCAGATCGCTCGACGCGCCGGTCGTCACCTCGTTAAAGACGATTTCCTCAGCGGCCCGTCCGCCGAGGCCGACGACGATCCGATCTTTCATCTGCGAGCGGCTGACGTAGGAACGGTCTTCTTCAGGCAGGAACAGCGTCGAGCCGCCGCTCATACCGCGCGGGATGATTGTCACCTTATGCACCGGGTCGCTGTTCGGCATCAAATAGCCGAGGACGGCGTGACCGGCCTCGTGAAAGGCGGTGATCTGCTGTTCCGCTCTGGTGATGACGCGGCTCTTGCGCTCCGGGCCGAGCAGCAGTCGCTCGATGGCCTCGTGAAAGTCGTGGTTGCTGACGGTTTTCTTATTCTTGCGCGCCGCCAGAATCGCCGCTTCGTTGACCATGTTTTCGAGGTCAGCGCCGACGAAACCGGGTGTCGCGCGCGCCAGTGACTTGAGATCGACATCCGCGCCGAGCGGCTTGCCGCGGACATGCACCTTGAGGATTTCCTCGCGGCCCTTGACGTCGGGGCGGTCGAGGATCACGCGGCGGTCGAAGCGACCGGGACGCATCAGCGCCGGGTCGAGGATGTCAGGGCGGTTGGTGGCCGCGATGACGATGACATTGGTATCGGTGTCGAAGCCGTCCATCTCGACCAGAATCTGATTGAGGGTCTGCTCGCGCTCGTCGTGGCTGCCGCCGAGACCCGCGCCGCGCTGCCGACCGACCGCGTCGATCTCGTCGATGAAGATGATACAGGGGCTGTGGCGCTTAGCCTGATCGAACAGATCGCGGACGCGGCTTGCGCCGACGCCAACGAACATCTCGACAAATTCTGAGCCAGAAATGCTGAAGAACGGCACGCCCGCCTCACCGGCGACGGCCTTCGACAGCAGCGTCTTGCCGGTTCCGGGGCTGCCGATCAGCAGGACGCCTTTGGGAATCCGCGCGCCCAACTGAATAAATTTCTCCGGCTCCTTGAGGAATTCAACCACCTCGGCCAGCTCGGCTTTGGCTTCGTCGGCTCCGGCGACATCGTCGAAGGTGATGGTCGGTCGGTCGCCGGTGAACATTCGGGCGCGGCTCTTGCCGAAGGCCATCGCCTGATTATTCGTCCCCTGCGACTGGCGCATCATGAAGAAGATCAGCCCGCCGATCAGCAGGAACGGCAGGACGACCGAGAGGATGCTCAGGCCGAGCGCCGGGAGATTGCTCGGCTGGTCGTTATCCCAGCTAATTTTCTCGATCTGCGCGGAGGTTGCGCCGAACTGCCGGAGCTGGTCGGGTGCGGTCGTCTCCGGCGCTTTGTTGACGGTGGCGCGGGTGTTATCGGAAAAAGTGACGATGAGCTGATTACCGAGGACGCGGATGGTATCGACCTGTTCGGCCTTGACGCGGCGAACGAGGTCGCTGAATTTGATTCCGCTCGGATCGCGGTTGTTGGCGCTAATGCTGAGAAAGATGGCCGCGACAATCAACCCAATGAACGCATAGATGATAATACTGCGGGTTCTCGGGTTACTCACACGAAGCCTCCAAACCGGCTAAACGGGGGCGCAGCGGACGCGCTCTGGTGGGCGGGAGACGAAGCACGGCGCTTCCAAAAGCGCTCGAGACTTGTCTCACATTATACCGCGTAACAGGGCTGTTTGTAGATCATCATTTCGATTCGCCTTGCCGAAACACAACAAGGCGCGCCCGTTAATCGGGCGCGCCTGATCGCTTGACCGCGCTGCGAAACTTACTTCAGCAGACCGGGGATTTGTTCGGGGTTGTCGGCAATGCGGACGCCAGCGGCGCGCAGGGCTTCGATCTTCTCGGCTGCTGTCCCCTCGCCGCCTTCGACAATCGCGCCGGCGTGGCCCATGCGCGTGCCGGGCGGGGCGCTCTTACCGGCGATGAACCCGGCGACCGGCTTGGTCATGTGCGCCTTGATGAAGTCAGCGGCGTCGATCTCCGCGCGTCCGCCGATTTCGCCGATCAGCACGACTTTCTCGGTCTGCGGGTCGTCCTCGAACATCCGCAGCACATCGACGAAGTTGGTGCCGATGATCGGGTCGCCGCCGATGCCGATACAGGTGGACTGGCCCATGTCCGCTTCGGTCAGCGCATAGACGACTTCGTAGGTCAGCGTGCCGCTCTTGGAGACGACGCCGACGTTACCGGGTTTGGCAATGTAGCCGGGCATGATGCCGATCTTGGTCTGACCGGGCGTGAGCAGGCCGGGGCAGTTGGGGCCGATCAGGCGGCTGTCGCTGGCCTGAAGGTACTCGTAAACCTTCATCATATCCGCGACCGGAATCCCTTCGGTGATGCAGATAATGAGCGGGATTCGGGCGTCAATGGCTTCATAAATAGCGTCAGCGGCAAAGGCGGCGGCGACGTAAATGATGCTGGCGTTCGCCCCGGTCGCGTCAACCGCGCTTTTGACGGTGTCGAACACCGGCTTGCCAAAGACCCACTCGCCGCCCTTGCCGGGGGTGACGCCGCCGACGACGTTGGTTCCGTACTCGATCATCTGCTGGGTGTGGAAGCTGCCTTCACGTCCGGTAATGCCTTGAACCAGCAGGCGTGTCGTGTTGTCTGCGAGGATCGCCATTTAGTTCGCTCCTTTAGCGGCTGCGACGGCCTTTTGAGCGGCTTCCGTCAGGGTCGCCGCGCTGGTCAGGTTCGGGAGATGCGCGTTGTCGATGATGGCGCGGCCTTCGGCGGCGTTCGTGCCGTTGAGGCGGATGACCATCGGAATCGGGGTGTTGATTTCGCCGAGCGCCTGAAGGATGCCGCGCGCGACTTCATCGCAGCGGGTGATGCCGCCGAAGATGTTGAACAGCACCGATTTGACGTTCGGATCAGAGAGGATAATTCGCAGAGCCGCCGCGACCTTGTCCGCCTGAGCGCCGCCGCCGATGTCGAGGAAGTTGGCCGGGCCGACTTCATCACCGCCATAGAGCCTGGTCATGTCCATCGTCGTCATCGCCAGACCGGCGCCGTTGACCATGCAGCCAATCTGCCCGTTGAGCTTGACGTAGCTCAGGCCAGCGGCGCGGGCCTGACGCTCCTCAACCGGCTCGGCGTCGGTGTCGCGGATTTCGGCTAGCTCGGCCTGACGGTAGAGCGCGTTATCGTCGATCACCATCTTGCCATCGAGCGCCATCAACTGGCCTTCGCCCGTGATGACCAGCGGGTTAATTTCGGCCAGCACGGCGTCGCTCGCCACATAGCAGGCGTACAGGCTGTTAGCAATTTTGGTGAAGGCGCGCCACTGCTCGCGCGGCAGGTTGATGCCGTTGGCGAGGTTGCGGGCCTGATAGTCACGCAGGCCGAGGAACGGGTCGATAATCTCGCGGATAATCGCAGTCGGGTTGTCGCGCGCAACCTGCTCGATCTCGACGCCGCCTTCGGCTGACGCCATGATGACTGGCTTGCCGCTGCCCCGGTCGTTGGTGATGCCGAGGTAAATCTCAGTCTTGATGTTCGAGGCCGGGTCGATCAGCACCTTGCGGACGGTGTGGCCCTTGATCGACATGCCGAGGATGGCGTTGGCGCGCTGCTCGGCTTCTTCAGGGTTCTGGGCCAGCTTGACGCCGCCAGCCTTGCCTCGACCGCCGACCAGCACCTGCGCCTTGACGACCACCGGCACAGCCAGATCGCGGGCGATCTCGTAGGCTTCCTGCGGCGTGGTGGCGACCTTGCCGACGGGAACAGGAATGCCGAATTTGCCAAAGCGGATCTTCGATTGATATTCGTGAAGGTTCACGTACAACGCCTCCTGAAAACGTGGATCACTGTGAGCGGGATTATACCGCAATTGAACCGGGGAACTAAGTCCGTTCTTACTAATTACCTGTTGTCCGGCGGGAACTATAAAATCTCGATTTCCTGATGCGTAATGAGCAGGTCGGGGAAGTTGTCTTCGACCCATTGAACGATAGTGTGAATGACTTCGTTGGCCTGAGCCGAGCTGCCGGTGACGACGGCGATCCCTATCGCGCTCGACTGCCAGACATCCTGATAGCCGACTTCGGCGACCGAGACGTTGAAGGTGCTGCGCAGGCGCGAGAGCAGCGGCCTGATGAGGCTGCGCTTCTGTTTCAGCGATTGAACGTCGTCGAAGGCGAATTCCAGCGTGCAGAGGCCGACAATGACTGCATATTTCATAAGAGTGGCTGGCGCTCAGGCCAAAATGGTAGGAAAATCATACCAAGTATAAACTCACGAGCGCATTTGTACAGGGATGGTTGAGCGCGAGTAAGCATCCTGTGGTACAGTGATACCATTCAATGCGCCAGACTATGACGAACACATACGGGAGGTTCGATGAATAACCCACGATTTCATCGCATACTGGTAGGTTTGTGCGCTCTGCTGATCCTGCTGGTGGGCGCAGCGGTGAACGCGCAGGGCGGGAACTTACTCACTAATCCCGGCTTCGAGAACCCGTATGTCAATCAGGGCGGCAGCCCGACGCGGATGGTCGCGCAAGGCTGGACGGCATGGCACATCCCGGCAGACCCTGGCTCGCCGAGTTACCAGAATCAGCAGCCCGAATACGCGCAGACTTCGCCAGATGCCACCCGCATCCACGGCGGCAGCAACGCGCAGATGCTGTCGAGCTTCTTCGCCACGCATACCGGCGGCGTCTATCAGACCGTGACCGGCATCAGCAGCGGAGCGAAGCTGACCTTTAGCACTTATGCTTACGTCTGGTCGTCGGCCTTCGACGACCCGAACGTGAGCGAGCAGGACGGCGGCGTGATTATTCAGGTCGGCATTGACCCGACCGGCGGAACCGACGCGACCAGCACCAACATCGTCTGGTCAGCGGCCACGACTAAATACGACGCCTACAGCCAGATTTCGGTATCCTCGACCGCTAAAGCCACGAGCGCGACCGTCTACATCCGCTCGACGGTCAGCGCGCCCGCCAAGAACAACAACATCTATCTCGATGATGCTTCGCTGACGGTCAGCGGCGGCGCGCCGACGGCAACGAAGGTCGAGGACGGCGGGATCGTCAACGCGACTTCGACGCCGACCGCGACCGCGACTCGCGGCGTTATCGACGCCACGCCGACGCAGGAACAGCCGACCATTACGCTGACGCCGTCGCCGACTGCGCCGACTGCCACGCTGACTGCCAGCCCGACTATCGACATGTCGGTCTTCAAAAGCACGATTACCTACACCGTTATGCGCGGCGATACGCTTCAGGCGATTGCCCGACTGTACGGCAGTTCGGTTGATGCTATTGTGTCGATCAACTCACTGGCGGACAGCGACGTGATCGCCGTCGGTCAGCAGCTTCTGATCCCGGTGCGCGTCCCGCCGCTGGCTTCGGCCACGCCGACCGACACCCCGAACGCGCCGCCGACCAGTATTCCGACGCAGGTTCCGGTCGTTACGACCACAACCTACGTCGTCCAGTTCGGCGACACGCTCTCGCGCATCGCTGCCCGTTTCGGCGTGACGACCCAGACGCTGGCGCAGTTGAACGGGATCGTCAATCCTGATCTGGTCTTTTTCGGCCAGACGCTGCTGATCCCAACGTCGAGCGGCGGTACGATTACGCAGCCGACACCGATTCCCGGCATCACGCCGGTGCCTGCGCCCGCCCAGACTTATCTGGTGCAGCCCGGCGATAATCTTTACCAGATTTCGCTGCGTACCGGCGTGCCGCTGCTGACGCTCATCAGCCTGAACGGCATCAGCGACCCGAATCGGATCTTCGTGGGGCAAACGCTGAGACTGGCATGAAAGGCGGAACGCGGATCATCCGAAACGCCGCGACCGGCGAGATCATCCTGGGGCGAGCCAGACTGTGTATCAGCTTCTGGAGTCACTTCAAAGGCTTGCAGTTGGCTCGCCCACTGGACGACAGCGAAGGGCTGCTGTTTGTGACGCCCCGCGAAGGCAAGGCGCAAACGACTATTCACATGTTCTTCATGCTGTTCAGCATCGGCGTGGTCTGGCTGGACGCCAGTGGGCAGGTCGTCGATAAGCAGTTGGCGAAACCCTGGCGTCCGGCCTACGCGCCGAAAGCGCCAGCGCAGTATTTCATCGAAGCCAACCCCTCGATTCTTGATCGCGTAGAGATCGGAGATCGACTGCGGTTCGACGAGGCCGCGGCCCCTTTGAAATGAAACGTCGGCTTTTGTGGCTGATTCTGCTCGCGGGCATCCTCTGGTTGCCCGCTTCTGTTGCCGCTCAGGAAACGACGCCTGCCGCGCCGGGTATCACCATTCACGTCGTTCAGGCTGATGAAACGCTGGGTGAGATTGCCGCGCAGTACGGCCTGACGACCGACGCGCTGCTCGCCATGAACAGCCTCAACGACCCGGACAGCCTCGCCGTCGGCCAGCGCCTGCTCGTCCCCGCCAGCCCGCTCGACTCGACGCCTGCGCCACGGGTGCATACCGTCCTGCCGGGGGAGTCGCTCAAGCGTATCGCCGATGCTTTCGGCGTCGACGCGGTGCAGCTTGCGGCCATCAACGGCGTCACAGCCGACAACCCGCTGACTGTCGGGATGCTGCTGACGATTCCCTTCAACCCGAACGCTACGCCGATGCCGCCGACGCCGGCGCCAACTCAGAACCCTGAGGCGACGGCGATCCTCGTTCAGCCGGAGGACGCGAAGCCTGGCGTCGTTCACGTCGTTTCGTCGGGCGAGACGCTCTACCGAATCGCCATGCAGTACGGCGTGACGGTAGCTGATCTGGCAGCGGCGAACAGCATCGCCGACCCGACGCTGATCTACGCCGGTCAGCAGTTGACCATTCCCGGCCTCAAGCCGCCCCAGATCGCGTCAGAACTGCCCGCGCCGGTCAAGACCTTCACGGTCAATCCACTGGTATTCATCGAGGGCGATGCCGCGAAGGTTCAGCTCACGATGGACGGTCAGGCGACCGTTAGCGGCACCTTCCTCAATCAGCACCTCAACGACGCGGTTGAGCAGGACGGCGTCACCCATACCATTCTGCTCGGCGTGCCGGTCTACACGGCGGCGGGTGTTTATCCGCTCAATCTGGCGATCACCGACGCGAACAGGCAGTCCGTTTCGGTTACAGCGAATATTCAGGTGATTTCTGGCGGCTACGGCGAAGAGGCGATCACGCTCGGCAGCGGCCTGCTCGAAACGATTGATCCCGCCGTTGAAGACCCTGAACTGGCGCTTGTTAGCGGCCTGATGACGCCGTTTTCGCCGCATCGCTACTTCGATGGCCCGTTTTCGCTGCCGACCGCCGCGACGGTTATTTCCCCTTTCGGCACGCATCGCTCCTACAATGGCGAAGGCTTTACTCGCTATCACAT
>CAZZAO010000017.1:44845-46029 GCA_964652205.1 uncultured Anaerolineaceae bacterium
ACAGATTTTGCCGCTGCGCCGGGAACGCCAGTGATGGCCGCCGCGCCGGGGGTGGTCGTGATGGTCGATAGGCTGGCAGTGCGGGGGATGGCGACGATCATCGATCATGGGTGGGGCGTCTATACCGGCTACTGGCATCAGAGCGAGCAGTACGTCCACCCCGGCGACGTCGTCCAGACCGGGCAGGTGATCGGACTGGTCGGTTCTTCGGGGCGCGTGACCGGGCCGCACCTTCACTGGGAACTGTGGGTTAACGGCACGGCAGTTGATCCGCTCGACTGGGTCAGCCAGTCATACTCCTGAAGTACCCGTGTAATACGGCAAGCTGTTTTGGGTGTACTTCATACAGTGTGCCGTCCGGGTACACGTTGACGGGTCTCAGATCGACGACCTGCCGCAGCTCGTCGAATGAAAACAGGAAGTTTGTCGGCCAGTCAAACCAGGCCAGGTAAACGGGTACTTTCGATTGCTGAACAGCCTGTACAAAATCTGCGAGTTCGCCCGCCGGACTGGCGGCTGAATTGTAGAAGAACTTTCGCGGCAGTTGATAAACCGGCTGTTGCAGTAAAAGGTAGACCGGGTATGGGCTATCACTGTACAGAGTCCCCGTGATGGCGCTGTTCCGTAGCGCATCAATGGTCTCAGACTGGTGCCATAGCGCGCTGTTGAAGTCTGTCAGCGCATGACTGGCCTGAATGCCATTGAGGATGCCGTGATAAACGGGGGTTGCTGCCAAAACGATCAGCATGATAACCGGCATCGCGCCCGCATAACGGCTCTGGTTTTCCCGCGCAGACCGGCGCAATTGGTCAAAGAAGCTCACCATCAGGAACACGACCGGGAGATAGAGGGGCAGTAACATGCGGTTATCGAGCGACTCAAACGCGACCGTCGTGGCTGCCATGAGCATAAACAGGCCGTAGCACAGACTAAACAGGAGAAACGGATAACTCGGCAGGCCGGTTAGTCTGGAAAGTGAGCGTGGCCTGACGGGCAGCCTGGCTTTTCGATAAACGATTACGATAGCGACAGTGATTGCCCCTGACCACAGCACCGCCAGAATCAGGCCGCCGAGCTTGTCGCCGAGGGTTTCCGGCGTGAACCAGGCGGATAACACCCGAATGGTGAGATCAAGATTGGTCAGCAGCGAGACTGAGGACGGAGGACGCTCGCCGGTAAATGTC
>CAZZAO010000017.1:46039-47491 GCA_964652205.1 uncultured Anaerolineaceae bacterium
TCCCCGCTGCCAACCAGTTCCGCGCCATCCACAAAGCCGCCGGGATACCCGCGCAGGCCGCAAAAATCACGGCGTCCTGGAGCGATTTCCGCTTGATTCCGCGCGAAAGAATCAGCAGGATGCCGGTAATGGCGACCGTGACGCCTGCGTAGCGTGTTAACCATGCCAGCGACGCGAGGATACCCGCTCCGACCAAAGTCTTGCGGCTGCCGCGTCCATACTGGCCGAGCAAGATCAGCGAAAGCAGCAGCAGCAGGAAAAACGGGGTTTCGGAAAGCAGCCATCTGGAAAAATAGATTAATGGCGGCGAGAACGTCACCAGTAGGATGCCAAACAGCGCGCTGATTCCGTCCGTCAGGTGGGATATGATCCACAGGCTGCTAGCCAGGGTGATAGCGGCCAGCATAATGGCGTTGGCAACCGGCGCGCTGCCGACAGGGTCAAATCCTACAGACTTCAATGTCGCCAGTAGCATAGGATACAGCGGCGACCAGCCTACATAGGCCTGGCCGTCGAAAAGCTGGAAACCGGAACCATCGACGAGGTGATTGGCAACTGAGAGATAGCTGACTGAGTCAGGGCCAACGCTGATGGCGCTCGAACTGGAGTAGAGCACAAGAAATGCGCTGACCAGAGGCGCAATGCAGGCAGCCAGTACGAGCAGGAACCTTCGTTTCTCCCCAAAGCCTGGCAGCGGCATCGGTCATTTGACCTTGAGTGAGTGCGAATGAAAGATGACCATTATAGCGTAGGAAGATCGGCTTGATCCCATCGAAAATCAAAACGGGGCCGATGCGATCCGGCATCGGCCCCGTTTCATGCTGCGCTAGAGGGGTGCTAGTCGCCAGCGGGTTCTGAAGCCGGTTTCGGCAGCGCATACGCGCCGTCGAGCGCCTCGAAATTGGTGAACAGGAAATGGTCGTGGTAGTAGTGAATCCACAGGAACGAGAGGATCGCCGTGTAGTAAGCGATGTCGAAGTGCTGGTTGGCTTCCATCCCCGGCTTGATGACGGCGGCGGCGGCGTAGACGACGATAAAGACGACCAGCGAACCGACCAGCATCATCGTGCTCAACAGGAACAGGCCGCGCGAGTCTTTGGTCGATTTGGCGAAGCGGGCGACGATGGGCGCGCTCTTGTCGAGCTGCCCGGCCTGCTCGCGGATTTTAATGATGTAGAAAGTAATGGCGAGATACTGAAGCGAGTGCCAGGTGTTCAGGCCCTGAAAGGCGGTATCGAGGTTGGGCAGGGCTGGCATGGTGAAGGCGATGGCGACCGTCAGCAAAATGAAGATCGTCTTGGGCCAGTTCAGGTAGCCGGTACGGTACTCGTGGATGGTCTTGCCGAGAAACACCAGGAAGGCCAGCCCGAATACGCCCGACATGAGGATGAAGAACCACTCGGCCTGAAAGAAGCTGGGGATGACCGAGGTCAGGTCGTTGGTTCCGACCTC
>CAZZAO010000017.1:47501-53339 GCA_964652205.1 uncultured Anaerolineaceae bacterium
ATGAACGCGCCGAGCGCGACGGTGAAAGCCCCGCTCATCAGTACGAAGAACCACTCGTGCTGGAACAGGTCGGGGATGACGGCGGTCAGGTCGTTGACGCCGACCTCGAACGACCCCTGGCTGATCTTGAGCGCGGCAATCGGGAACAGGCAGGTCAGCACGACGCCGTAGTCGATCAAACGGGCGATGGGGCGGATGGCGCTGTTCCTGCGTACCCAGTGAGTTTCTTTATGGTTGTACAGCTCGACGATGTAAGTCACCTGATGGAGCACATGCAGCGATGCCCAGAAGAAAAAGACGGTCAGCAGCAGGCCGAGATTGAGGAAGGCCATCGAGACGACGACCACCGGGATGATGAGCGCCGAACGGATCAGCATCGGGTAGCGACCGCGGAACTCCTTATCGAGGCCGGTACGCAGCATTGTCGACATCATGTGCGGCCCGCCGACAGCGATAGCGACGAAGCCATTGACGACGTTGCGGCTCACGTCCGGGTCAACGCCGAGCCGAACGCCCAGCAGGTAGAACAGGTAAGGGAGCGGAACCAGAACCACGCTCAGGGTGATAAAGGCCAGATCCCAGTTACGGCTGCGCAGCCACAGGCCGCTGCTCTTGTCCGCCGCTGGACTCTGGGAGGGTAAACTGACGCTCGCAACGCCCATCGCACGTACTCCTCTCGACACTTCGCTCAGGTTGCCTGTCATCGCTAAGGGACGAATTTACTTAGCTACACAAAGTAATTCTACCAGCAATTGCGAATTTGGCTACCACTTTGTACGTGCGAATTTAAACTCAGGTTGCAGAATTGACCCGAATTGACTGCGGCGGCTCGGTACGGAGCGCTGCTGCCTGAAGAAGGAATATTTTTTCCCGCCTCTCCTGCCGGACAGAGTGCGTCGAAGTCATTATGTTCGAGGGTAGTCATAGGCCGTGAGCGGGGGCAGGGGGAGGAAACCCTCAGCGCGGCACTTCGTGATGCTGGCGGCAGCGAGCCTCATAGGCTTCCTGCGCGCCGACGAGAATGATCGGGTCGTCGTGACGGGCAGGCTGGCCGTTGACGAGCCGCTGCGTCCGCGTGGCAGGCTCGCCGCAGATCACGCAGATCGCCTGAAGCTTGGTGACTTCTTCGGCGCGGCAGAGCAGTTCCGGCATCGAGCCGAACGGCTCGCCGCGAAAATCGAGATCGAGGCCGGTGACAATGACCCGGACTCCGCGATCAGCCATATCGTTGACGACTTCCGTGACCGAGGAAACGAAGAACTGCGCTTCGTCGATGGCGACGACGGTTGTATCGGGCAGTAAATGCTGGAGCATGTCCTCAGGGAGCTTGACCGGAATCGCCTCGACGTTCTGGCCGTTGTGGCTGCTGACGCGCTGAATACCATAGTAACGGTCGTCGATGTCGGGCTTGAACACCTGGACGTGCTGCCGCGCGATGATCGCCCGGCGCACGCGGCGAATCAGTTCTTCCGTCTTGCCGCAAAACATGCTGCCGCAAATGACCTCGACCCGGCCTGCATGGTGAATCATGGGCGCTGTTCCTTGTGTGTCCGTAATCGGCAAAAAAAACAGACATATGGTTGCACATATGTCTGCTTCTATCCAACTGAATCGGCGAGCTGGCCTTATTCGGCGGCTTCTGTGGTTTCGCTGGCAGCGTTCGAGGGAACGTCGTAGCCACGAGCGCGCAGGGCCTTCTTGATGTCGGCCAGCAGCTTGCGGCCCACGCCCGGAATTTCGAGCAGCTTCTCTTCGCCTTCGCTATTCAGAAAGCTGATGAATTCGCCCGCAGTTGCGATGTTGTTCTCGCCGAGCAGCGTGACGTAGCGCTTGTTGATGTCGAGATCGCTGAGCGGCAGGTTGGTCGGCGTGCGTGAGGCGACCCGCTCTTCGGCCTCAGTTCGCTTGGTGTCGCGGACCTGGAGCCGCTTCATGAAGCGGTCAACCTGGCCTTCGGTGTCGACGATGCGCTGCTCGCCGGTGTAAAACGGATGGCAGGCCGAGCAAATATCGGTGCGAATTTCCGCGACCGTCGCGCCCGTCGTCCAGCTATTGCCGCACGCGCAGACGACGTTCGCTTCGGGGAACCATTCAGGGTGAATTGCTGCTTTCATCGTGTCCTCTTTATCGCGCGGGCGGCCTCACGGGTCCGCACGCGACTTATTGACGGGTTTAGCTCGGCTTGACCTTCTGCGGCAGCTCGGCGTAGACGCTGATCTGCTGGCGGCCCTGCCTGTTCCGCATCCGCTCGAAGACGACATAGCCCTCGACCGTCGCGTAAATGGTGTAGTCTTTGCCCAGGCCGACGTTCAGGCCGGGATGGAACTGGGTTCCGCGCTGGCGGACGATGATGTTGCCGGGGATGACGTGCTCGCCCCCGAACTTCTTCACGCCCAGACGCTGCGAATTGCTGTCACGACCGTTGCGGCTCGAACCGCCGCCTTTTTTGTGTGCCATTTGCTCGTTTTCCTTCTGGCTCGGATCGAGTTAAATCGAGATGTCGTCGATACGCAGGCGGGTATAATACTGGCGGTGGCCGCGCATCTTGTGCTGAGGCGTGCGCTGCTTGTACTTGAAGACCAGCACCTTTTTGGCGCGGTACTGTTCGACGATGGTCGCCTTGACAACTGCGCCATCGACGTTGGGCTGGCCGATGACGGTCTGAGCGCCGTCGCCGACGAGCAGCACGTCCTTGATCTCAATGGTGTCGTTGACGGCGTTGGGGAGCCGCTCGACGTCGATGAGGGAACCGACGTCAGCGCGGTACTGGCGGTTGCCGGTGCGGATAATTGCGTACATGCGATTGTCTCCAATCTTCGCTTGCCACCGCTGTGTTACCCATTCGCAAGGGACGTCGCGGGGAAAATTGGCAAAGATGCATAAGAATACCTCGCCAGTGCGAGGTTGATCGTCGAGCATTATAAAGGCCGCGTCGGCGAGCGTCAACGCCGAGTTTCACGTCATAATCGTGTTCCTTGATCGTCGCTCGCCAGACTTCCGCTGATCGGGATTGTGCTTGAGGGGGTAAAGTATAGGGTAAGGGGATAGGCGGTTATGTCATGGCTGAAAAGAGGAGTTGAAATTGGCGATTACATCACCTTTTAATGCGCGCTCGACGGCGTTAGAGGTTGTCGAAGGACACGACCTGTCAGGCAAGGTGGCGCTGGTAACGGGGGCGTCGTCTGGCATCGGCGTCGAGACGGTCCGCGCGCTGGCTCAGGCTGGCGCGGAAACGATTCTCGCTGTCCGTGATGCCGATAAAGGTGAGCTGGTCGCTCAGGCGCTGGTCGAAAGCACCGGCAATCATCGCGTCTACGTCCTGCCGCTCGATCTGGCCTCGTTCGTGTCGATTGAGGATATGGTCGCGGCCTTTACCGAGCGCTGGAATAAGCTCGACATGCTGATGAACAACGCGGGCGTGATGGCGTCGCCATTCGAGCACACGGCTGAGGGCTTCGAGCTTCAGTTCGGAACCAATCACGTCGGCCATTTCCTGCTGACGACGCTGCTGCTGCCGTCGCTGCTGGCGGCGGCTCCGTCCCGCGTGGTCGCGCTGACGTCGATTGGTCATCGCCGCAGCGACATCATCTGGGACGATGTCAACTTCGAGAATCGGCCCTATGATCCGTGGCTGGCTTACGGGCAGTCGAAGACGGCCAACGTTCTGTTCGCGGTCGGTTTGACACAGCGCTACGGCGATCAGGGCGTGACAGCCAACGCGGTCCATCCCGGCGGTATTCTGACCAATCTGCAGCGCTACATGCCGATGGAGGAGCAGCGCGCGCGCGGCTGGATCGACGCGCAGGGCAACATCAACCCGATGTTCAAGACGCCGGAGCAGGGCGCGGCAACATCGGTCTGGGCGGCGGTCGGTGACGAGCTGGAAGGCCAGGGCGGCTTGTACCTGGAAGACTGCCGTGAGTCTGACCTTCTTACATCCGATAAAATCGTGGGGCCTTCGGTGCAGGGGTATTTAGCCCATGCACGCAACCCGGAAAGTGCCGAGCGCCTGTGGAAACTGACTGAGGAAATGGTCGCAGCGCGTTCCTGAAATTTCGCATAGCCACCTAGCATTAGTCGCGCGCTGCGCTGTCCGAGCATCTGATTGCTTCGCGCGTTTAATTCTTCGCGTAGTCATGTACAACAATTGATGCTTTAACGGATGAACATCGCGTCGCCGAAGGAGAAGAAGCGATAGCCTTCCTGTTTGGCGACTTCGTAGGCGTGCAGTATCTGCTCGCGCCCGACCAGCGAGCTAATCATCATCAGCAGGGTCGATTTGGGCAGGTGGAAATTGGTAATCATGGCATCGACCGCCCGCCACTGAAAGCCGGGATAGATGAACAGCCGCGTGTCCTGCTCAAAGGCGATGACCGGACGCCACGGACAGGAGTCGGGCAGCCGTTCAGGATGAGCGGGATCGCCGCCCGCGCTGAGAATCGCTGCCGTTTCCAGCGTCCGCGCGACGGTCGTGCCGACGGCAACGATGCGCCCGCCCGCCAGTTTTGCCTCGTTGATGATCTTCGCGTCGTCAGCGCTCAGGGCGGCGCGCTCGCTGTGGATATGATGCTGCTCGACCTGCTCGACCTTGACCGGCTGAAACGTGTCGAGGCCGATATGCAGCGTGCAGTGAGCGATCTTTACGCCTTTGTCGCGCAGCGCCAGCAGCAGTTCTGGCGTGAAGTGCAGCCCGGCGGTCGGCGCGGCAGCCGAGCCTTGTTCGCGGCTGAAGACCGTCTGATAGCGCTCCGGGTCGGCGGCGCGGCTGTGGATGTAGGGCGGCAGCGGCATTTCGCCAAGCTGATCGAGGCTGTCGTCCAGTGGTCGGCTGAATTCAATCTCGCGCTCGGATTCCTGAAGCTCGACCGCGACCGTCGCCGTCAGGTCGTCGGTGAAGGTTAGCTTCGTCCCCGCTGCCACGCGCCGACCGCCAACTAAGGCGTGCCAGCGCGTCGGCGTCATTCGGCGCAGCAGCAGCACTTCGACTGCGCCGCCGCTGTCCGTCTTGACGCCGCGCAGTCGCGCCGGGATGACGCGCGTGGTATTGACGACCAGCACGTCGCCCGCGTCGATCTGATCGACGATCTCGCGGAAAATATGATGCTCAATCGCGCCGGTTTGTCGGTCGAGCACCAGCAGGCGCGACGAATCGCGCGGCTCGGCGGGCGTCTGGGCGATAAAGGATTCGGGCAGGTCGTAATCGTAGTCAGAAACGTTCATGGTCGGTTGAGGAAGCGAATAATCAGGTTCAGAACAATCGTCAGGACGACGCTGATGAGGATCGAGCTGACAATTGGCACGAGGCAGGTGAAGCCTTGACCCTGCACCTTGATGTCACCGGGCAGGCTGCCGATGGCGCGGAACAGGCCGCTGTTGCCGAAGGCCAGCAGCAGCCCGCCGATGACGGCCACGGCCAGCCCGACGACCAAGAGCGCGCGCCCGACCGACTGTGGATCCATTATTTCCCGTCCTCGTAATCCTCAGCATCCATCGCGTCGATGTTATTGCGGAAATCGAGGATCGCCTGTTCCGGCGGCGCGAGGTAAGGCCGCCCGCGATGCTCGTAAGCGTAGCGCGTGGCGACGCGACCGCGCGGCGTCCGCATCAGGAAGCCAAGTTGAAGCAGGTACGGCTCGTAAACATCCATAATGGTGCTGGCGTCTTCGCTGGTCGCGGCGGCAATCGTGTCGAGACCGACCGGGCCGCCCTTGAACTTGTCGATGATCGTGTCGAGGATGCGGTAGTCGATGTCGTCCAGTCCGAGCGAGTCGATATGGAGCAGGGTGTCGAGCACGATTCCGGCGATCTCGGCGGTGATAATACCATCCGCGCGCGCCT
>CAZZAO010000018.1:0-42346 GCA_964652205.1 uncultured Anaerolineaceae bacterium
TGCGTACCGCCCGCGCTAAAGGGCTGCGCGAGATCGTCGTGGTCACGCACCACGCCGTCCGCAACGCCATGCTCCCGGTTGTGACGATCATCGGCCTTAATTTCGGCCTGCTCATCAGCGGCGCTGTCCTGACTGAAACTATTTTCGGCCTGACCGGCGTCGGGCGCACGCTGGTGGACAGCATTACCGCGCGTGATTACACCGTCGTCCAGGGTTTTACGGTCTTTATTGCGGTGGCTTTCGTCGTCATCAATTTATTGACTGATGCACTTTACGCCTATCTCGATCCGCGCATTCGGTTGAGCTAACTCCCTATGGATCATAACCTTCCGACCACGACTGACATCATCAGCCTGAAGGATTCCGGCGCGATACGGGCGCGTAATCAGAGTCTGTTACAGGAAACCATCAAAAATATCCTTCGGAACCGATCAGCCATTATCGGGTTAACGATCATCGGTTTTCTGGTGCTGATCTGGATTTTTGCGCCTGTCATCGCGCCTTATGACCCGATCAAGACGATGATCGGCCAGCCCGGACACAGCGGACGGCTTCCAGCGCAGCCGCCGTGCATCCACCTGCTGGGGTGTCCGGCTGAAAATGCCGAGCATCTGATGGGGCTGGATAAGAACGCGCGCGACGAATTCAGCCGGCTGTTATTCGGAACCGGTGTCTCCTTGCGTGTCGGCCTGCTGGCCGTCTCTTTTGCGATTACCGTCGGTTCGCTGCTGGGGCTGGTGGCCGGGTATAAGGGCGGCTGGATCGAGAACGTCATCATGCGTCTGATGGACGTGCTGCTGGCGTTTCCGGCGCTGCTGCTGGCGATCACCATTGTCACGGTGCTGGGGCCGGGGCTGGAAAACGCGCTGCTGGCGATTGCCATCGTTTCGATTCCGGCTTACGCCCGTCTGGCCCGCGCCAGCGTGCTGTCGATCAAGGAGATGGAATATGTCACAGCCAATCGCGCGCTCGGCGCGACCGATTCGCGGATTCTGTTCATTCACATTCTGCCCAACGCGCTGACGCCGCTGGTGGTACAGGGGACGCTCGGTATCGGCACGGCCATTCTCGACGCCGCAGCGCTCTCGTTTCTCGGCCTGGGCGCGCAGCAGCCGCTGCCGGAGTGGGGCGCCATGCTGAGTCAGGCGCGTAACGACATCTTCACCTCGCCGCATCTGGTCTTTTTCCCCGGTATCGCCATCATGGTCGCGGTGCTTAGCTTCAACCTGCTCGGCGATGGAATGCGCGACGCGCTCGACCCACGGCTCAACCGCATCTAGCTTCGCTTTACAAAAGTTCGTCCAGCGGCTACACTGACGCCTCTTTGACCGATGACCGGACAATGAAAAGGGCAGTATGGGCGTTCTGGGCGTGCTCAAGCGCGCGGCGGCACGAAGCTTCCCCACGCAGTATCGACAGCTTCAATACTGGCAGATGTACCGGGGCGCGACGGCCAGAGTCGGCAACCATCTGGACGAGCGTGATCGCCTGTTCCGCGAGATGATCGCCCGCAGCCTCGGCAGACCGTCGATGCAGATCGGTGTCCGTGACGCTAAATACGCGCCGCACTGGGTCAGCGTCGATCTGTATGATCGGTCGCCGCTGATCGACTATCACTACGACATCATGGACATGCCGTTTGAGGACGCGAAGTTCGACTTCGTCGCCTGTATCGCCGTCCTTGAACATGTTCCCTATCCTGAAAAGGCGATTGCCGAGCTGACCCGCGTGCTTAGGCCGGGCGGCGAAATCTGGATCGAGATTCCCTTCAACCAGCCCTATCATCCGTCCCCGTCCGATTACTGGCGCGTTTCGCCTGACGGAATGCGCATCTGGATGCGTGAGTACGAGGAACGGGCGCTCGGCCTGTTCGCGCCTCATCAGAGCGTGATCTACAACGCCATCTACTTCCACGGTGTCAAGCCCGCTCGCCCATGATGCGTCACCCGTTCGTCGCCCGTATCCGCCGTGACCGCAACCTGACCGGGCTGCTACGTAATTCCGGCATCATGTATGCGTCTGGCATCATCACGATTGCCCTGACGTTCATTCAACAGATTGTCACTGCCAGGCTGCTCGGCCCGGCGGATTACGGTCGGCTGGCGACCGTCCTCGGCAGCAGCGCCTTCCTGCTGCTGCTGCTCGACGTGCGTACCTGGGAACTGGGGACGAAGCTGCTGGCGCGCCCGGTACTCGACAACGCCCACGATGAGTCGGTGCGGATCATCAACTGGCTGATCGTGGTCGATCTGTTCCTCGGCCTTCTCGGCGCGCTGCTGCTGCTGCTGGCCGCCGACTGGGTGGCGACCGACCTGATGAAGGCCCCCGATCTCGTCGGTCTGGTGCGCCT
Source organism: uncultured Anaerolineaceae bacterium (assembly GCA_964652205.1). Taxonomy (GTDB): domain Bacteria; phylum Chloroflexota; class Anaerolineae; order Aggregatilineales; family Phototrophicaceae; genus ZC4RG36. Next base: position 2,351 of record CAZZAO010000018.1, read on the forward strand.
CTACGCGATCAGCCTGCCGTTCAAACAGGTGGGCAGCGGCGGGCCGCTGGCGCTGGTTCGCCTGCGTGACCGTTTCGACTGGCTTTCGATCAAATCAGTCTTTTACGCCGGGGCGCGGCTGCTGCTGCTGGCTGGCCCGGCGCTGCTCGGCTTCGGGCTGGTGGGCGTGGTCGTCGGCGCGATCATCGCCGAGTTCATCAATATGGCTTCGCAGATGCTGATGTACGTGCTGCTCTGGCGTAAGATGCCGAATACGCGCCTGATCGACCTGACGCGACCGGCACAGTTCGCTGAAGGAAGCAGGCTGCTCATTAACTTGTGGTTCAGCGCCACGCTTCAGGCGCTCCAGCTTGAAACCTTTGTGCCGATCACCGCGCTGCTGACGTCCCCGGCAGCGGTCGGCATCCTTCGCAGCGCTTACGACGTCTCGAACCTCATCAACAGCCTGATTCAGCCGATCTCAATTGTGCTGTCTCCGGGCATCATCAAGACCTATGAGCTGTCGCCGGGGAGCGAGTTCCGCCGCCTGCTCAAACAGGCCACGGCGATCCTGTCGGTGATGGTTATCCCGCTGACGCTCGGCATCGTCTTTCTAGGGCCGCTGGTGCTGCCACGTATACTCGGCCCGGCCTATGAAGGGGTTGGCACGGCAGCCGCCTTTTTCGCTATCGGCTTCGGCGTCAACGCCGTCTTTTCGTGGCTGCGTCCGGTCGTCGTCGCTATGAAGCTCATCCGCGAGCAGAACATCCTCAGCCTGATCTCGGTCGTCATCTCGACGGCGGGACTGTTATTCGTCGCCCCGCGTTATGGTGCTGAAGGCAGCGCGCTGGTCGTCGGCGGGACGATTGCGATCTACGCGCTCGTCCTGTTCGTGGTGATCCGCAGGCGTGTCCGCGCTGCCGCTCGCGGCGGGAATGCCACCTCACAGCCCTCTGCCTGACAACTTGATTATGTGACCAGGTGAGGCAAGGAAACCCGGAATGCTGCCGGTTTCCCTCTCTACTTGCGGCGGAGTTTTTCATTCGGCGGTAGTCGGAGCGAAGCGGGGGCTGCGAAAGGATGTATGGGGCCGCTTCAGGGTTGTTGGCACGAAAGCTTATTGATACGAAGGATGTTTATGACCGCTCCCTCTCTCCGTTTACGGGGAGAGGGCTGGGGGAGAGGGGTTGCCTGCGTGGCGTACCAACCCCCAGAACCTCGGCGCGACCGCCTGAAGGGAGTAACGTTCCTCGATGGTCTTTCGGCCTGCTGCGCCGAGCGTCCGCCGTAACTCAGCGCCCTCGATCAGCCGCGTCAGCGCGTCGAGCCATTGATCCGCGCTCGACGCCAGCAGCCCATTCAATTCATGCTGCAAAATGGTCGTGTTGACGCCGACCGGCGCGCCGACCGCCGCGATGCCGAGCGCCATATATTGCAGCAGCTTGAAGCCGCATTTGCCGCGTTCCCAGTCCGAGTCGCGCAATGGCATCAGGCCGATGTCAATCTCGCGCAGTTGGGCGACTTCCTCAGCCAGCGACCACGCCACGTTCTCGACCGGCAGCATCGCGTGCTGATACGGGATATCGCTGATGACTTTCAGCCGCACACGGCCCGGATAGCGCGCTGCCAGCGCCGCGAACACGCCGTCGAGCAGGTCGAGATACAGGATCGTCGCTCTGCTGCCGACCCATCCGAGCGTCACAACGTCCGACGGAAGGCGCGGCGCAAGCGTATACTGGTCGAGATCAACCACCGTCGGGATAATCGCCGTGTGGTCGTTGAACTGTGCGGCGTAGGCGCGCAGCGTCTCGTTTCCGGCGATGACCAGATCGCTCTGACGCAGCACGGCCTGAAACTGGGCGAGCAGGCGCGGAATTTTGGCCGGGTCGCGCCGGTCGTTCGGCGGCGGCAGCCAGATGGCGTCGTCGAAATCGAAGATCACCCGTTTGCCCAGCCGCGCCGCCCACAGGGCCGCCGCGTCGTGCCGCTTCTGGATCAGGACTGCGTCGGCCCGCCGCGCGGCCATCAGCGTTCGCGCGGCAGCTTGCAGCCGAGTCGAACGACTGCGCGCCGAGGCCCAGTCGAGCAGGCGCGGCTGGACGCCATATGCGGCGGCATGGTCAATGTACTGATAGAGGCGGTAGCGACTGCTGGCAAGCGCGCGGTCGCCCATAGGCAGAAACAGGATGTTCATAGCGGGCGCAGGGAACTGGATACGAGTATGGCGATAGGATAACCTATGCGCTCAGCAGCGGCGAATAGCGAGACGGTGACTGTGGCGGCTCTGCGTGTCTGTATGGCAATCGACCGGTTTTACCCGCTCGGCGGCGGCGCTGAAGCGCAGGCGCTTCAGCTTGCGCGCCATTTGCAGGCCGAGGGCGTCGAGGTGATGGTTATCACGCGCCGCGTCGAGCCGCAGCTTGCGCCGTTCGAGCGGGCCGACGGCCTGCCGATCACTCGTATTCCGCCGGTCGGCCTGCGGACGCATCAAGTGACCGCGCTGGAGTTCTTCACCTTCGCGGCGGCGCTCTGGCGGCAGCGGCATGAGTATGACCTGATCCATACCCACGACGCCCGTACCGTCTATCTGGCGGCGATGATTGTCCACCGGCTGACGGGCAAGCCGCTGGTGGCGAAAGTGCCGACGCTCGGCGACCTGTCGCGGGCAGCATTTTCGCGCACCCGCCGCTCGACCTATTCGGAAATCATGCGCCGCCTGCTGATGCCGCCTGCCCTCTGGAATCGACTGCTGCGGCAGGCGTCGGTCTGGATCGCCATCAGCGACGCGATTGCCGCCGAACTGGCCGAATGCGGGTTAGCCTCGCGCACGGAGCAGATTCCCAACGCGGTCGATGTCGGGCGGTTTCGTCCGGCCAATGCCGATGAGCGGGCTGCGCTGCGAACGAGGCTCGGCCTGCCGCTTGACCGGACGATTCTGGTTTCGCATGGACGCATCAGCGCGCAGAAGCGCATCGACCTGCTGATTCACGCCGTCGCGCGTCTGCGTGACGAGTATCCGACGCTGCTGCTGGTGCTTCCGGGCGATTTTCACCGCGAGGATGCTGGAATTGAGGCGACACTGCGCGGCGAAATTCGCGCGCTCGGCCTTGAGGACAGGGTGCTGCTGCCGGGGCGGAGCGAGCAGGTCGAGGACTACTTACGCGCTGCTGACCTGTACGCGCTGGCGTCGGCCTTCGAGGGGATGCCGAACGCGCTGCTCGAAGCGCTGGCCTGCGGACTGCCCGCCGTCTCCACGGCAGTCAGCGGCGCGACCGACATTTTGCAGGACGGCGAGAACGGCCTGCTCGTGCCGATGGGCGACGCCGACGCGCTCGCTGCGGCGCTGCGCCGCATCCTGAGCGACCCGGCTTTCGCGGCGCGAATCGCCGCGCATGGTCTGCACACCGTCCGCGAGCGCTACTCGTGGGATCAGGTCACACGGCGCTATGTCGAGCTGTATCAGCGACTCTTGGGTCGGCGCTGAATTGCGGCACGAACGCGATAGCCAGAGATTATGCTACCGGGTGCTTCGCTTCCGCGCCCCGAACGCCGCAATCGCGTCCCGATAGACCTGCTCAGTCTGCTCGGCGGAGCGCGTCCAGCTATAGCGCGTCCGCGCCAGCTCCAGTGAGCGGCGACCAAAGGCGGCAGACCTGGCCGGGTCGGCGAGCAGGTGGGTCAGCGCCTCGGCCAGCGCAGGCGCATCGTCCGGCGGGACGACGAAGCCATTGCCGCCAGCTTCGACCACTTCCGGCAGCCCGCCGACGCGCGTAACGACCACCGCCTTACCGTAGCGGTAAGCGTCGAACAGCACGGCGCTCTGGCTGGCTTCGCGGTAGGGCAGGCAGACGACGTCGGCGGCGGCAAAATAGTCGGCGACCGCGTCCGACGGCACGAAGCCAAAATGGGTGGTGGCGCAGTCGCTCAGGCCATGCGCGCTGAGGGCGTCGAGATAAGGCGCTAGCGGCTCCTCGGATTGCCCCGCGATCAGCAGATGCGCGTCCGCGACCTGAGCGCGGACGGCGGCCATGGCGTCGATCAGGGTCATCAGCCCTTTGTAGACTTTAATCAGGCCGAAGAACAGCACCACCCGCGCTGACTTCGGAACGCCGAGCCGCGCGCGGGCTTCGGCCTGCGTCGGCGGGTTTTTCGGCTGCTCCGGCGTGCCGATGCCGACCACGGCGATCCGCTCCGGCGGAACTTCCACCCGTTCCAGCAGCATGGCGCGGTTGCGCTCGCTATGGACGATGATCCGGTCGGCGATCAGGCTCATCGGCTGCATGTCGGCCAGTCTGGCGACCTGCTGCAAGCGTACCGCCGGGTCATGGATCGTCAGCACGAGCGGCACTTCCTGAGCGAAGGCATGAAACAGCCGCCAGTCATAGCTCGGCAGCAGCGTCCATTGGACGTGGAGCAGGTCGGGCGGCGCGTGGTGAAATTCTCGCTGCAAGCGAATCAGGTCGAGCGGGTAGACGGCGGCGCGCGCCAGACGGCGCAGATGGGGCCGGGCGCGCAGCCTTGTCGCCTGAGCTTCCAGCGGTCGAAAGAAGAAATACTCCGACTCGACGCCGCCGCGCGGGATGCGGTCTTCGTAGATGAAGCGCGAGGTCATCAGCCGCACCTTGACGCCTCTGGCGCGCAGCGCAACCGCCAGATCGAGATCGTAATAAGGGGTCATCGCTGACGGGTCGAGCATCCAGACGTTCATCATCAGGGGTTATTTTTGTCCGCGTGGGGGCGTGACCGTGCTGTAGCTGTCGGTCAGCGGCTGATGCAGCGCGCTGACGGCGAGGAACTGTTCTTCGAGCCGCTGACAGCGAGCCGCGTCGGACAGGTCGAGGCGCATGTCGTAGGCGTCCTCGCCATTGTTGTGATAATAACGCGGCTTGGTATCGACGACGGTGAATTCGTATTTTTTGTACAGGCTCTGCGCTGCGACGTTGCTCACGCGCACTTCGAGGACGATGTAGGCTGCGCCGAGCCAGATCGACCGCCGGACCATGCCTGCCAGAATGATCTCGCCGTAGCCGTGGCCGCGCTCGGCGGGGTGGGTGGCAATCGTGCTGATATGCGCCTCGTCCATGATGTGCCACAGACCGCCGTAAGCCACGATCCGCCGTTCGCCAGCGCTCGCGCTGCCGCTCAGGTTTTGCACCAGACGGCGCAGCCCGGTCGCTGGCTTGCCGTCCTCGTCCATCTCCAGCGCGACCATGTGACTGTAGTTCGACTCGCCCAGTTCGTAGGCATAAGAGCGCGCTGACCACGGTGGGTCGAAGGAGAGTTGATCGATAGTGACTACTTGCGGAATATCTGCCATCTGCATGTAGCGCAGCGAGAGGCTCAAGGTGCATCCTTTGTCTGCACGTAGACCGGCATCACCTTGTCCGCCGGGTGAGGAGTCGTTTCAGCCTGAAGCTGGAGCAGCGCTTCCTGAGCGAGGAAGCCCGCCCGGCGCAGGCGAAAGGCTGACGAGGCCACCGTGACCGGCACGCCATCGGCCTTCGCCTGACTGAGCGCGGCATGGCCGTCGGCGTCGATTTCACCGCTGAGGGTCGCCGGGCCGTCGATGCTCGCCAGCAGCGTCGGCCAGTCCATCAACTGCGGCTCGCCGCGCGCGGCCCAGCGCCCTTTGCGCCACTGGTAGGTAGCGGCGACGATCCGCCCGCGTCCGGCCTGCGCCACTGTGACCAGCCCGCCGGTGGCCTGCGGCTGCGCGGCGGCCAGAATATCCATCGTCGTGATGCCGATCAGCGGCAGATGGCGCGCTGACGCCATGCCTTTCGCCAGCGCCACGCCGATCCGCAGGCCGGTGTACGTGCCGGGGCCGACGCAGACCGCCAGCGCGGTCAGGTCGGTCACGTTCACGCCGGAATGGTTGAGCAGCGCCCGTACCGCCGGGGCCAGTTCGACCGAGTGTTGATTGTGCGTCGGCCAGGTCTGCTCGGCCAGCAGGTTATGCTCGTCGTGCAGCGCCAGACTCATCATTTGGGTCGCAGTATCTATCGCAAGCAGCATGAAAAGTCCATATCAAGTGACGAGTAAAGAAGCAGTGAGTAATGAGTAAAAGCCAGTGGTTGCGTGATGAGCAGCGGATTTCTGAACGGTTTTGACTCATCACTCATCACTCTTTACTTCTTTACACTCCAAACGTACTCTGGCGGAAGCGGTTGAGCAGCGCTTCGTAACGCGCCCCGGTCGCCTCGAAAACGAAGTTGCGCCGGTTCGGTTCGGTGATCCGTACCTCGACCCACAGCCGCTCGTTCGGCAGCGCGTCCTCGATATGTTCGGGCCATTCGAGAATGACCGTGCTCCTGCCGTCGAGAATGTCGTCCAGACCGACGCTGTCCGCGTCCTGCTCGCCGTGCAGACGATAGCAGTCGAGGTGATAGAGCTTCTGGCCGTCGTCGCGCTGATGCTCGTGGACGAGGTTGAAGGTCGGGCTGGTCAGTCGTGTTTTCGCGCCCCAGCCCTTGCCGATTCCGGCGGAAAACACCGTCTTGCCCGCGCCCATATCGCCCGACAGGCAGATGACATCTCCCGGCTGAAGCGATTTGCCCAGCCGAACGCCCAGGCGGCGAGTCTGCTCGGCGCTGTGGCTGATGATGTCAAGCTCGCCTTCTTTGAGGATCGGCAACTTCTCTGGCTCCGGGGTTGGGCGCATAACCGGTTGCGATTATACCTTGAGCCATTATCCAGGTAAACCTGAACTGTCGTATGAACCGCCTTGATTCGATGGCAGGAAACCGCTGGATCGCCGCGCCGAATCGACTCAGGCTGGCGGTGGCCCTGATGGCTGTCTCAACGTGGTTATTGAGGTCGGCTGCACTCGCGCGTATGATGTCGGGACGCTTCAAACAGAGGGAGTTCAAATCGATGGAGTTTCGCGCCACCGCGCCGGTCGTTCCCGCGCAGCGGGTCGGTCGTCTGACGCTTGTCGCCGCCGGAGTGACCGTCATTCTATGGGCATCGGCTTTTCCGGCCATTCGCGCCGGGCTGCAAGCTTTCAGCCCGTTTCATGTTGGGCTGCTGCGCTACCTGACGGCGGCGCTCGTGCTGGCGGTCGTGGCCGCCGCCACGCAGATGCCGCTGCCGCGCCGCGAGGACGTGCCGATGCTGGCCCTGCTCGGACTGGTCGGCATCGCGCTTTACACCACGCTGCTCAACTACGGCGAAGTGACTGTTCCGGCGGCGACGGCCAGCTTCATCGTCGCTGCCGCGCCGATCTTCATCATCGTCGTGGCGATGCTGTTCCTCGGTGAACGACTGCATAAAATTGGCATCGCTGGCGTGCTTATTAGTTTCGTCGGCGTGACGATCATCACCTTTGCCTCTGGCGGCACGCTCCAGTTCGAGCCGCGCGCGCTGGTGATCGTCGGCTCGGCCCTCTGCCAGACAGTTTTCACGGTCGGGCAAAAGCCGCTGCTCCGCCGCTATAGCGCCTTTCAGGTGACAACCTATGCCATCTGGTTCGGCGCGCTCTTCCTGCTGGTCTTCGCGCCCGGTCTGGTCGAAGAAGTCCGCGCCGCGCCGCCGTCGGGGCTGCTGGCCGTCATCTATCTGGGCATTTTCCCCGGCGCGATTGGCTATGTCACCTGGTCATACGTGCTCAAGCACCTTCCAGCCTCGAACGCCGCCAGTGTCCTCTGGTTAATTCCGCCGACGGCGCTCATCATTGCGTGGCTCTGGCTCGGTGAAGTCCCGGCGCTGATCGCGTTGCTCGGCGGCGCGCTGGTCATCGGCGGCGTCATCGTCGTCAATACGGTCGGCAAGGCGCGCCAGCCCTCACCCCCGGCCCCTCGCCCACCGGGAGAGGGGTGAAAGATCAGAGCCGCGATGGTTCGCGTCCGCTCCCCCTCTCCGCTTGCGGGGACGGAGCGTGCCGAGCGTTCTTTGCTCGGCAGGAGCCGGAGGCCGCGTAGGCCAGGGGGAGGGGTTGGTCTTCCGTCGGGGTGCGATTTTTCGCGCCCAAGGTTCTGCACTCAATTGACCCATTGATGCGTTTTACTGAACTCAATCAGCTATATTGCTGCACGCTGAAAATAGCAAGTCAAGTGAAACTATCTAAAGAGGTTTGGGATATATCAAAATCTCTTTTTGTTATAAGAGGGTTTTTGAGCTTAGGCCATATCGAAATCAACCTTGTTTAGGCTTTTAAATTTGGGATAAAACGGTAGTTTTGTCGTACATTAATTAGAAGCTTCTAATGTAGAATGTTTGTTTCATTAACTCAGTTGACGAGCAGAAGGAATCTCGTTAAGATTTGGTCAACTTAGACGAAAAGTGCCGCTGTGGCGGCGGCACTAATCGCGGAACAAAATGAACGACCTTCTCAAAGCTTTGTTCTATACTACAGGGATTCCTTCACGAAATCAAGTAGTCTAGCAAATCTACGTTCCTCTGTGTTCCCTTACTGACAATCTCATACGCAGCCCGGACGACCTGACGTTCATCTTTCACGTCGTCAACAGTTCGTTAGTCAACATGGGAGTAAGCCATGTCGCGAACCATTCGGGTCCCGATTCGGATCACATACAAAGTTCCGGTGGTAAAAGTGACGCGCTCTGGGGAGATGCGTTGTCACTATTGCGGTGCCGTGAACCGCGTTACTGTCGGACAGACGAATCCCGTCTGCGGAAAGTGTCGTAATCCGCTCAGCTAAACTCATCAGAGCCTAGCCGGAGCGGCATCCGGCACCATGTCGGGTCAGGTCGTCCGGCCTGCGCATGAGCTGCACTTCATACAGACAGGAACGCCCCGTTCTCAGCAATTTGGGAGATCGAGGCGCAGCATCAAAGAACTGTCTATGTTGATATTCTAGGGGCTTGTGAAACTTTTGACAAGTGCCGCAGAATAACAATTCCGCTACGGTCAGTGACGACGTGACGAATCTTGTTAATCATCAGGGTTAGTTTCAGGAGACAATATGAACGAGAACTACTGGCCTCAGTGTATCTTGATTGGGGTAGGCACTGCCGCTGATTGGTTATTCTGGTTTGTCGGGCTATTTCTTCAACCTCGCTATATCGTCGGAATGACAGTTAGCGTATCCCAGTCATGGCCGTTTGCACTGCTCATCGCGCTCGCTGTGGGCGTAGTTGCAACGTTCGGTACTTACCTGCTGTTATTGGTCACAACTGAAGTGGGAAGTGTATTTCGATAATTAACCCTTAGAGGGTGCTTGGAATACAGGAAGAAATCCCATAGGTTTGAGCTTCTTTCCAAACACCCTCTAAGAGCTATCCGTTGGGCGGCATCTGTATCTGATCAGATGCCGCCCTCGGGAAGCCAGATCGTCTTACACAGGTTTAAAGAAAGTGAAGAGGCAGGTCAAATTGTGGATACTGGCAAAATCCTAAAAGGCATTCCCGGTAAACTTTGGGCCATGTGGTTCAATAGTCTATTGGGCCAAATTCTTGTATTGCTTGTGGCGCTCGCTGGAGCGATCTTCGGGTTAATTCGTGGTGCGTCACCTACGCTTATAATTGGCAGCGTGACCTTGGTGATTGTTACACTTCAACTCTATATGACCTATCGATGGAGAATTGCTGACGCTCCTAAACCGAACGATATGAAAAATACGCTCGTTCGTGCGCCGAACGGCGTTATATTTCTTATGGACTACAATGGTCATAGTCGTTGGATACCCGATGGCGAGACAATTATGTACTTGGCGAACCTCTATGCAGTGACAGATGTTATAGACGTATCGGCGGAAACGGTAACGTTGATACAGGGTCGTGAGATCTTAAGCGTGCGAGATGCTTATCGCTTAATGCCAACAGATCCATTGGCAGACTTACGTCGCCATTTGGAAGCGAATATTCGATCCGAGTGGGCATTGGATCAGCAAGCAGTTCCAGAAAGTATAGCTATCATGTTGACTAGTGTGTCTGACGTCAGCATGATCGTTGAAGAAGCGTGGTTCCACGGAGATGAACTTCAGAATATAGCGCTTCATTCAAGTCACGGCACAAAGGGTACTATATTCAGGACGGTAACATTGGATGACAGCAATCGTGTCATTTCGCCTAATCATCCAGCTCGTTTTGACATCAAACTGAGTGCTAGGTGGAATCCTCACGATCTGGAAGTCAATCGTGGTCGGTTAGGTACATTGAGACTTCGAGTCACATCTGACGGGCAGCAAGTCGAAGTAAGTTTTCCAATTTAGTTGCTTGGGATGGTAATCAAAAGCGCCGCATACGCAGCGCTCATTAATTCAGGAAGGCAGTTTACGACATTTACGCCAGCACCTTACAGGGATTCGTCAACTCGCCGATCCCCTCGATGGTTGCTGTCACCACGTCGCCGTCCTTGAGGAAGCGCTGCGGTTTCATGCCCATGCCCGTGCCGGATGGCGTCCCGGTCAGGATGACGTCGCCCGGTTCGAGCGTGATGAACTGAGTGATATAGGCGATCAGCGCCTTAACGGTGAAAATCATGTCGGACGTATGGCCGTCCTGCATCGTCTCGCCGTTGACGGTCAGCGAAATCTTAAGGTTCTGCGGATCAGGGATTTCGTCGCGGGTGAAGACCATCGGCCCCAACGGACAGAAGGTGTCGAAACTCTTGCCGCGCGTCCACTGTGTGTCCTTCTTCTGCTGAATGTCGCGCGCGCTGACATCATTGCCGACCGTGTAGCCAAAGACGTAGTCGAGCGCGTTGTCCTCGCTCACGTCCTTCGCCTTCTTGCCGATAATCACCGCCAGCTCGGCTTCCCAGTCAACCTGCTCGGCCACATCGCCATGCCAGGTGATCGCGTCGTCGGGGCCGATGATGGCGCTGGGGAACTTGGCGAAGATCAGCGGATGATCGGGGATGGCGTTGTTCCCTTCTTTGGCGTGTTCGGCGTAATTGCGGCCAATGGCGACGATCTTGCTTGGCGTCAGCGGCGCTTCCAGCTTGACGCTGCCGAGCGGAAAATGCTCGTTACCCCGGCTCGGCGTGATGCCGTGCTGAACGACCGACTGCATATTGTCCGGCCAGGCCATCGCAAAAACTTCGCCATCGATAATCTGACCGAGGCGCGGACGGCCCTTGTAGGAAAACGTGACGAATCTCATGGGAGTGGTTTCTCTATGCTCTGAAAAAAGACTGCGGCTATTGTAGCGCCGTTTGCGGGTTTGTTAAACGTCTGCCTCGCCAGGGCAATCGCGTCTTCCGTCGAGGCGCGATTGTTCGCGCTCGCCAGCCCTCATCCCCCACTCCTCTCCCGGAGGGCGAGGGGAGAAAGCCATGCAGCAGCGACCTTTCGTCGGGGCAGGATGCATCATGCCCGCGACTGCATCCGCTCCCCTCTCCGTTTACGGGGAGGGGGTAGGGGGAGGGGTTGGTCTTCCGTCGAGGCGCGATTTTTCGCGCCCGTCGCAAGGTTCCATGCAGCAGCGACCTTTCGTCAGGGCAGGAGGCATCATGCCCGATTGGATCGCTCGAAGCCGGTGGCGCTAGTTTTCGGCCTCGTTCTCGTGCTGGACGAAGTCCTCGATGAAGCCGCCGCGATCACTGGCGATCAGCACGCCGCTGATCTTGTTGACCGTCAATTCGCCGAAGTGGCCGATCAGCACCGAGACCTGCTCGCGCATCACCAGCATCAGGTCATCCCACGAGATTTCCGGCGGGAGCTGGGCTTCGCGGAAGTCGCGCGTGCTGTCGAGGTAAGTCATCACTGGCTCGATACTGGGGAAGATCAATGTCGAAGGCAGATCGTAGCGCACGACGGCGAAGAAATGCCGCGCGAGCTGGCGCGTCCCGTTTTCGAGCGCGAACAGGTGATGCGGCAGCGGCGGCGGCATTTGCCCTTTGGCCGAGACTCCCAGCAGCACAATCGCCCGCCGCAGCAGCGCCTGAAGCTCCGGCAGAGTTTGCACGCTGTTGGTCGCCGCCATCAGCAGGCCGTCAGGCTTGAGGACGCGGCGGAACTCGCGCAGGCTGGCGGTGATGTCGGGGACGAGAAACAGCATGTGGTTCGCCATGACGACGTCGAAACTGGCGTCTGCATAAGGCAGCGCCTGCGCGTCGGCGCGGGTCAGGCAGTCGTGCGCTGGATGCAGTGCCAGCGCTGCCGGGGCGAGATCCATGCCGACATAGCGCACATCGGGGAACTGCTCGTGCAGCAGCGTATAATAATCGCCCGCGCCGCTGCCAACGTCGAGCACGGTTTCATCGCCTCGCCAGCGATTCCGATTGAGCACCCAGCGGGGAAAATCGATCTTAGGAACGCCATAGCGCTCGTAGGTTTCCTTGCGAATACGTGGATTGTCGACCGCTGCTGACAGGCTCAACGGGTATTTTTTCGCTTCGGCCATGAGAATCCAGATCAGATGAACAAGCCATTGCTTAACTATATACGGTTTCTATCCAAATGTCGGTTAATTCACGCGGAATTCATTGTCATACTGTCGGTTGAGTGTCATTGGTCATAGCGTCTGTTTCCGCTTTCAGCATACTCACATGAAAACGTCATGTCGCAGGAGCACGATCATGATTGAACTGGCCGATGTCGCCCTCGCGCGCTACCGCCTCGCGTCCTATCTTCAGCCGACGTTGATGGAAGAAGCGCCGGGGCTGGGCGCGGCGGTCTGGTTCAAGCTGGAGAACACCAACCGCACGCACTCGTTCAAGGTTCGCGGCGCGCTCAACGCCATGCTCGCGCTCGATGAGCGGGCGCGGGCGCGCGGGATCGTCGCAGCGTCGTCGGGCAATCACGCTCAGGGGGTGGCCTACGCGGCGCGTCTGCTCGGCCTCAAGGCGCGGATCGTCATGCCGGTGCATACGTCCGAGCGCAAGCTGGAAGGCGTGCGGCGGCTTGGCGGCGAGGCGCTGTTACACGGCGAACTGTACGGCGAGGCTGAAAATGAGGCGCGTCGTCTGGAACGCGATCTCGGTCTGACGTTCATCTCGCCCTACAACGACGCCAACGTGATTGCTGGCGGCGGCACGGTCGGGCTGGAGATCATCGACCGTCTGCCGACGGTCGAGCGGGTGATTGTCCCGGTCGGCGGCGGTGGCCTGATCTCCGGCGTGGCGACGGCGATCAAAGAGCTGCGACCGGGCGCGGAAGTTATCGGCGTCAACGCCGAGTTTGGCCCGGCGGTCTATAACCTGCTGTATGGCACACAGTGGCCGGACAGGCATGAGTCGCTGGCTGACGCGCTCCCCGGCGAGATCGAGGCCGGGTCGATGACCGTAGCCATCATCCGCCAGCGGGTTGACCGCGTGGTGCTGGTCAGCGAGGCGGCGATTGCCGAGGCGATGCGTTTCTACGTCCGCGAGCAGGGCTGGATCGTCGAGGGCGGCGGGGCGGTCGGGGCGGCGGCGCTGCTGTCAGGCGCGATTCCGCGTGACGACCGGCCTACCGTCGTCGTCGTCAGCGGCGGCAACGTCAGTGCCGACACATTGACGCGAGTGCTGAATGGAAGCGAGAGCCTCTCGAACGCCCGTTAAGGCGCGGAACAGCGACTGGCCTTCCGTCAGGGCGCGATTGCTCGCGTCTGCAAGCCGAAAGATTATCGCCCCAATCGGTCATCCATCACTCCCGTGATCTGGAAAGTGGCAAGTAGAACCTGCCTCATTGCTTCTCCCCTCTCCCGCCGGGAGACGAAGTGGTTACGGCCTCGCTCGCGCCGCGCAGCGGCGTCTCGACCCGCAGGGCGAGCGGGCCTAACCAGGGGTTGGGGGTGAGGGAGTCTTCAATCCTTCAAACCGAGCGCTTGCTCGGCGATCATGTTGACGATGCTGATGAGGATGCCGCCGAGGATCGCCCAGCCGAAGCTGTCGATGGTCAGACGTCCGTCGGAAAGCGCGGCGGTCAGTTCCAGCATCAGGCCGTTGATGATCAGGATGAACAGGCCGAAGGTAAAAAGCACAAACGGGCAGGTCAGCAGCGTCAGGATCGGCTTGACGACCGCGTTAATCAGGCCGAGGATGATTGCCACGACGATCAGTGTGGTGGTCGCGTCGTTGACGAGGTGAAAGCCCGGCAGCAGTCGCACGACGATGGCAATCGCCACGACGTTGATGACCAGCCTCAGGATCAGGTTGCGCGCCATAAAAGTCCCCCTAAAAGGTTCGCTGCTGTAGTCTGCTGTCACGATCACGGCAATCACATGCGCCAATAATATCTCGGCGCAGGTCTACAGCCTTATACGCAAAACGCAGATCGCTGGTTGCGGCGTGGCTTTTAACGCATCGCTCGTTGCTTACTGCTCATCACGATCTCCGTCTGCGCCCGATAATCAGGAAGATAACCAGCAGCAGAATGACGAGTACCGCGCCGATGACGACCAGCGGGATGAGTTGATTGGCCGACGCGCCGGACTGGCTCTGGATTTCAACCGGGACCAGCGTCCCCATCGGCGTGAGCGTCGGCGGCGGCGTGATGCTGACCGCTGGTGAGGCGATCTGCGCCACAGCGGTCAGTTCGGTCGTCGCTCCCGGTGTCGGCGTGACCGTCAGCGCGCCGATGGCGGCAAGCTGGAATGCCCGCGTGGCATCGGCGTTCACGGTCATCGTCGCGCCCATGTTGAGCGCTGCTCTGGTTTGCGTCGCCTCAGCCTGCCGCTCGATAGCAGTGGCGCTGCTGCGGGCGTTTTGCGTCAGCACGACAGCGTCGCGCGTAGCCTGCGCGTCGACAGTGCTGCGCGCGTTAATCTCGGCCTGAGCCGCCATCGTCACCTGAATGATGCGCGTGGCGGTCGCATTGGCATTGCGCGTGGCGAGCGCCTGATCGAAGGCGATCTGGGTCGCGGTCGCCTGTTCGAGGGCGGCCTGAGTCGCCGTCGCCTGTGCCACATCGGTCGCGGTCGCCTGTTCAACGGCAGCCTGAGTCGCCGTCGCCTGTGCCATATCGGTCGCGGTGGCTTGCGCGGCCTGGGTTGCGTCAACCTGTGCGATCCGGGTTGCGGTCGCCTGCGCGGCCTGAGTCGCCGTCGATTGCGCGTTTTGCGTAGCGGTCGCCTGAGCGACATCTGTTGCCGTAGCCTGCGCGGCCTGCGTCGCCGCCGATTGTGCGCTTTGCGTGGCGGTCGCGGCGGCGCTGGTCAGGGCAACCTGCGCCGTCTGCGAGGCCGTCGCTGCCAGCGCGATAGCTGTCACCTGTGAGTCCTGTGTCGCCTGCTCGACGGTGGCGGTGGCGAAATGATGGGCATTCTCGGTCGCCGTCGAGCGGATGTTGAGCGACTGCTGCACGACCGTGGCGCGGTACGCCTGGGTCGCAGTAGCGGCCTGTGCTGCGCTGGCCTGCGCCGCTGCCGTGGCTGTACTGCGGTCGCTGCGCGTGGTCGCTCGCGCGCTTTGCGTCGATTGCGCGTTGGCCGTTCCCTGCGCTCGCTGTTCGGCCAGCGCGTCCTGTGTCGCGCGGACGTCGCTCGTGGCCGTCAGGGCGGCGTCGGCGGTCGCGGTGATCTGAGCGCGGGCGCTCTGTGTCGCGGTCGCCTGTCTGTCGAGTTCGAGCTGCTGCGCGGACGTGGCCTGCGCGGCGGCGGTGCTGCGCGCGCTCGCTGCCCCAACTGCTGCCGATGTGCCCGTCGCTCCGGCGTAAGCCGTACCGGCGGCGGCCACCGCGAACTGAGTCGCGGTGGCATCCTGCGCGGCCTGCGTGGCGGCGGCAATCGTCGCCTCGTAGACTGCCGTTGCCGTGATGCGGACGGCCTGTTCGGTTGCCGTCGCCGGGGCGTTGATCGTCGGCGTTGGCGTGCGGGTCGGGACGAGCGCAGTGGCCGTCAGCGATGGGCTGTTAGTGACGACGAAATGGACTTCGCCGGTCGATTGCTGTCCGCCTGCCGCCTCGGCGACGACGCGCAGCGTGTGCGAGCCGGGGCCGAGCGCCAGTACGTCGAGCGTCAGATTCCACGGCGCGCTAATCCGCCGACGCACCTGCTGATCGTCGATCAAATAGGTTGCCAGCGTGATCGGCGTCTGCGAAATGAACGAGACTTCGGCATCGAGGTTGGCGGAAAGCGGCTGGCCTTCGCTCAGATTGCTGAAGACCACGATTGGCGGCAGCGCCGGAACCTCGAAGTGGATGTCCGGCGTGCTGCCGGTCTTGCCGTCAGCGTTGGTCGCCGTGACCGAGAGTGTATTGGTGCCGGGAGGGTAGGCGTGTGGGTCGAGTTCGGCGGTGCTGAGGACGATGTCGTCAGCGGCAACATTATGGTTCGGAATCTGGACGCCGTTGGCCTTGATCGTCACGTCGTTGACGGGCGACTGGGTGGCGCCTGTATCGACCTTAAAGTGCAGCGGCGCGTCGATGGTCTGGCCTTCTTCGAGGCCGGAGACGACGACGTAGGGCGGCAGGCTGGCGACGGTGAACGACTGTTCGGCGCTGGTCGATTGCCCGCTCTGATTAGTGACCGTCACGGAAAGCTGATGCTCACCCGGCTTGTAGAACAGCGGCTGAACGTCGTATTTGTAGGGCGCTTCCGTCACGGTTTGCGGGTTTTCGCCGTCGATAGTGTAGACCGCCGAGACGACAGGCGTCTGGCTGCGGACGTCGAGAATGGCCGACTGGACATTTTCCAGCGGGCCTTTGTCGAAGTTCGAGTTGATGTTGACTTGCGGCGGCAGCGCAGCCACTGTCAGGGTCGCTGAGGCGCTGCCGACATCGCCCTGCTCATCGACGGCCCTGACCTCGAGCTGATGCGGCCCCGGCGTGAAGTCGAGCGGGTCGATGTTGAAGGTATAGGGCGCGTCTTTCTGCGTGTCCGGCTCGCCGCCGTCGATTTGCAGCGTGACTTCCTGCACAGGGTCATCAGCCTTGACCGCTGCTTCGAGCCTGAACTTTTCGGTGATCGGCGCGCTCAGGTCAGGCAGCGTGATAATCGGCGCCGGAATCGGCGCGCGCAGCGTCGTAGTGGCGCTGCCGACACCGTCGGGCGTGGTCACTTGCAGGTTGACGTCGTACTCCGTGCCGTCGAGCGGAATATCCGCCTGCACGGTGATGACGTACTGACTGCGGAGCAGCGTTGCCAGCGCGTTGTAAATCGTCGTGAGCTGCTGCGGGTCAGGCGACTCGAAGAACTGGGCGTTGGTGCCTTCGGCCAGCGTCTTGAGATACGAGCGGTCGACGCCGTAGCCGAGGCCGACCGTATAGACCGGGACGCCGCGCGCTCTGGCGCGGTCGAGCGTCTGCTGCCGCGTGACCTGGCTGATCCCGCCGTACTCTGCGCCGTCGCTCAGGAGAATCACGGCCCGACGGGGGATGTCCATACTGGCGGCCAGGTCGATGGCGTTGTAGGCCGCCTGATACAGCCCGGTCTGCCCGCCGACCACAATTGAGTCGATGGCCGCGCGCAGCGCGGCTTTGTCGCTGGTGAAATCCTGAATCAGCGTGAATTTGCTGGCGAACGTGTACAGGGCAATCGGGTTGTTTGCGCCGATGGCATCGACGAAGGTTTGCGCCGCCAGCTTCGCTTCGCTAATCGGCTGGTCAGTCATGCTGCTGCTGACGTCGATGGCGAGGACGACGCCGAAGGGCAGGTTGTTGTCGGTCAGGTTTTGAACCGAGGTGATGGTCGAGTGTTCGGCCAGCGGGCCGGTCAGCTCGAAGCTGCCCGCTTCCAGCCCGCGCACCGGCTGATTGAAGGCATCGAAGACGTTAGCGGTGAGCGTCAGGGTGGGCAGGTCGTTGGCATTGACGCCGGTAATCTCGACGCGGGGCGCGGTGACATCCTGCTGCGCCGACGACGCCACAGGCAAGCAGAAGACCAGAACGATGAGCAGACCGATCAATCGTTTCAAAAAAGGCCCCCGGTCGAAAAATTGTGAGGAGAAATAATCTATTTGGCGGTGGCGTCGAAGGTGCGAACTCCCCTGAATAACTCCGGTTATCTTAACCTGTTTCTCCCGTCGCGCCAACACGTAGCCAGGACTTTTTTTAATCGTCTGCTGCGGAGTTTGCTCAGGACGCGCAGTCGTTGGTGGCGGCCAGCGCCGTCCGCGTCGCCCGAACGAAAATTCGTGCCAGATCGACAGCTTGACACGGGTGGATGCTGGAAAGAGGAGAACCGGGATGAAGTTTATAGCCTGTCGGTCAGCGTGCAGCAAAAAGACCAGACCGTGTCGCCTGATCTTTTCTCGCTTCCCGGCCCTGATTCTAGGGTTTTGCGGGGCGCGCCAGCAGCGCGTTCAGGCGGGGCAGTTCGTCAAGCAGGCGCTCGCTCAGGATCACGGCGTCAATCCCGGCGTGATCCATCGTCACCACGTCCTCGACAGTGGCGCTCTCGCCGCCGAACATGACGTTGATGTGACCGGGAATCTGTGAGCGCAGGCGGCTGAGTAACCCGACGTCGGCAGGCGCGTTGGTGAACGGCGAGCCGCCGAGCGAGATGACCTGCGGGCTGAGATCGAGCGCGAGGGCGAGTTCAGCCTCGCTGCCGACGCGGATAATCGGCGTCATGCGGTTGCGCTGGGTGAACGAGAGCAGGGCGCGCAGCGCGTCGGCGTCGAGGATGCTGGCGTCGAGTACCAGTCCGGCAGCGCCAGCCGCGCGCGCCTCGACGATCTGATACTCGTCGAAGACGAAGTCCTGTGAGATCACCGGCAGGTTGAACGATTGCGCCGCGCGGGCGACGAACATCAGATCGTCGAGGCCACCGTTGTAGACACTGGCATCGGTGAACAGGGCGATGGCCTGAACCCCCCTGTGGACGTAGCGAATGCTCTGCGCCACCGGGTCATAAGTCCCGGTCTGCTCGAATGGGGCGTACCGAATCTGCCCGATCAGCGTCGGCGCGTCACCGGCAGAGACGATACATAAGAACGGCTGAGCGCGCGTCTGCATACTCGCCAGCGCGCGCACGGCGTTCAGCGGCGTTTTCTGCCTGCGCTCGGCCAGCGCTTCACGTTTGGCGGCGAGGATCGCGCCGATTTCGAGCGCGAATTTTGCAGAGGTCATGGGGCATTCCCTGTCCGGCTCAATCACTATCGCTCATTGTACGATCAGTTCAACGGACGCGATGTAAAGATGTTCAAACATCCAGCCTGATAGCTTAATGGCAGTAGAAATCCATGCTCAGGTATACTCATTTCATCAACAGGCGCTTTTGAGCCGGGAGAATCACGGTGCAGCTTTCCGATGACGAAGTCCGTAAGATTGCCGAGCTGGCGAAGCTCGATCTGACCGATGCTGAAGTCGGCCTGTACGCCGGGCAGCTTTCGGCCATTTTGCAGCATTTCCAGCGCTTGCAGCAGCTCGATACGTCGCAGATTGAGCCGACGGCCTCGGTGCTGCCGCTCAGCAATATCCTGCGGCCCGATCAGGCCGGTCAGCCGCTGACCCCGGAACAGGTGACGGCCAACGCGCCCCGCTCGCTCGACGATCAGTTTCTCGTCAGCGCGGTTCTCGGCGACGAATAACTGACCCCTTCCTGCAAGGCCGAGAGGGTCAGCGGGCGCGACCTGCTGACGGTTCGGGATGACCGATTATTTTTCGAGGCAGCCGGGTTCTTATCGTTTTCGAGGTAAATTTGTGACCGCGCCAGCCATCCGCGAAAAACCGAAACTCCTCTATGCCGCGCAGGTCAAACGCGGACGCTATTTTCGTCTGTTTCTGCGGGCGCTGCTGCTGATCGTGCTGGTCGGCGCGGCCTACTGGGCGCTCGACGTGGCGGCGGCGCGCGGTCTGGCCGATTTACGTCTGCTCGACATCGGTAAACTGGTCGCCGTTGCGCTGATCTTCCTGCTCGGCGTGCGCGGCCTCTATAACCTCATTCGGGCGCTGACCATCCGCAGCGAGTCAGTCCAGTTCTACGATCAGGGCATTGTCTGGACGCGGCGCGGTGAGAGCGCCAGATATGCGTGGGGCGACCTGCGCGCCTTGCGCGACAGCACCGGCGGCGTTTATCTGCGCCGCTGGCCGCTTTTCCAGACCGGCGCGCTGCTGCTCCGAATGCACGATGGCAGCCTCTATCGTTTCAACGGGCGCTTCGGCGATACGCGCCCGTGTGCCAGAGCCGTTCGCCGCTACGCCGCCTATGTGACCGGCATCCAGATGGGGCGCAAGCTGCGCTCCGGCAAAAAGACTGAATTGGGCCGGAACCTGAGCATCGAGCCAGCGGGCGTTGATACCGGCAAGGTCGTCGTGCCGTGGGACGCGCTCGACGTGCGTCGTGCCGGGACGCGCCTGACGATTCGCCAGAAGGTCGGTGGCAAGTGGCGCGCCGTGCGCCGCTATAACACGCGCCGTCTCGACAACGTCGGCGGTTTCCTTGAGCTGGCCGCCGAGACGATTCAGATTCACCAGCCCAACCGGCGCAAAGCATCGACCAGTAAAGACACGGGAGAATTCGTCGATCTGTTCCGTGAACATCAGCCATCATAAACGCAGCGAGGGCGACCGGTGACGGTCGCCCTCGTTGATTCAGCGGAGAGCGTGCGGCGCTTACGCCGGGACGATCTCGTATGCGCTGTCGCCGACCACGACGATGACGTGATCGCCGACCGCCAGATACTCGCCCATCTGCGCGTCCTTGTCGAGCAGAGCGAAGTAGTCGTCGCTCAGGAACGTGACTTTGGTCGTTGTCATCGTGTCTGGCTGGAAGGTCGTGTCCGTCCAGACGCCGTTCTGATTGATGAAGGTCTTATCGCCAGCCACCTTGATCGGGCTTTCGGCGGGGCCGATGCTATCGCCTTCGGTGTCCGCGCTGGTCAGGCCGCCACCCAGGCCGGGCTGGCCGGTTTGTGTCGGCATCGCCATTGGCGCGGGCGCATTAGCCTCGGCGAAGCTGCCGAACTGATCGGCGGCGGCGACGGCTGCCGAGCCGGATGTCTGCGCCCGCAGCGCGTTGTTGGCGTCGGCGACCTTGTTCTGTGCTTCTTCCAGACCCTGCTGCGACAGGATGTCGTTCTCGTCAATCAGAAAGCTGGTGTAGGGCGTGATGATGCCGTAACGCACGCTCAGTTTGACGATACTATCGACCAGTTCCCTGTTCTCACCCTTGAGCCGAATGGTGTTGAGCAGGTCGCCGATCCGGCGTGTGGCCCACAGGCGGGCGACGAACGGCTCGCCACCGGCGCGCTCGCGGAAGCTCTGACCGTCGTAGACGAAGGTCTTTTCCTCGCCGTTGATTTCGCCGGTCAGAGTGATCGTCTGGTCGCCAGCGCTGCCACGATAGCGCCCGACGACGGTGAGCTGCGTCCCGGCGAACAGGTCGGGCAGCGGCTGCTCAGGATAGGTCGTATCGACGGTCGTATCGCCAAAGGCGAGCCTGACGTTGGTCAGCACCGGCGAGCCAATCTTGTTGAACAGGCTGGCAACTTCTTCGTCGATCCGCTCGGTCGGGCGGACATAGCTGGACGCGCCGCGCAGTTCTTTGACCAGCGAGTCGAGCAGGATGGTATCGACGTCGTCGCCAACGCCGAAGCTGAACAGGCGGGCATTTTTAGGCGCGGCGGCCTGCACGTCGGACAGGATTTTATCGGTGTTGGTTTCACCTTCGGTCGGCAGGCCGTCGGTCATGAACAGGATGACGGTGCTGCGCTCTCGGTCGACCATGCTCATGGCGGTCGTCAGCGCCCCGTCGATATTGGTGCCGCCGTTCGCTTCCTCGCCGTTGATCCAGTCGATAGCATCCTGCGCCTGCTCGCGGCTTTCAAGCTGGTTGCTGAAGGTGCGCCAGCCGGTGCTGAACAGGACGACGTTGAAGCGGTCGCGCGGGTTGAGATGGTCGAGGACGTAGCTCGCAGCCTTCTGCGTCTGCTCCCACTTCGGCCCTTCCATGCTGCCCGACTGGTCGAGCACGAGGATCAGGTCGCGCGGCGTGATCTGATCTTCGGGCAGCGTCAGCGGCGGCTGAACCATCAGCATGAAGAAGCCTTCATCAGACGCGCTCTCGCGGTAGGTGAGCAGGTTGACGTTGATCGCCTTGCTGGCGATGCCATAGTACAGGCTGAAGTCCTGATCGGGGCGGAAGCGGCTGGCTTCCCAACCGGCGCTGAAGCTCTTGCCGTCGTCGTCGCGGTTGATGGCGATGTCATTGCTCGGCGAGTAGATGCTGCTGATCTCGTCCTGACCCTCGACTTTGACGCTGATACTGGCGCTGTCGACGCTGCGGCTGGAGTTGAGGCGCGTGACGTCGAGCGGGTAGACGTAGTGGATCAGGCCGTTATCGACTTCCAGTGCCTGGGCGTAGCGGATTTCGATCCGCCGCGAATCGCCGGGCGGGATCGGGAAGATGTTGGCCTGCACCGCCTGACTGCCGATGTATTCGAGCAGCGCCGGGTCGCGGTACTGGCGGACGATGTCGTTATAGACCTGACGTGCCTGGTCAGCGGGCAGGATTCTGGCGTCGATAGCCTGACCGTTGATGTACATCGTCAGTTGATCGACGGCAGCGCCCTGCGGCAGTGGGAAGATGAACGTGCCTTCGGCCATGCCGCTGCCTTCGTTGACGAACTCCAGATCGACGCTGGTGCTGGCGATCTGGTTCTCGATCTCGACCGAGACGCGGTGATGGTCGATCTTCAGCCACGACGGGTCGGTGAAGACGCCGGGCTGAACCGGCGGCTGGCATCCGGGCGGGAGCGGATTCTCGCAGATCGCGTCAGCAGGACAGGCGAGGGGGCAGGGCGCGCAGGGAGCGCACGGCTCGACCTGCGCCTGACTGGGCCGCGCCGACGGCATGAGCATCAGCGCGGTGACGAAGACCATCAGCCAAAGGGGGAGTAAGCGCGAGCGTTTCATCAAATCCTCCGTCATCAGTCTTATCGGTCAATACGACTGTCATTATGCAGATGACGACGGCGGGAGAGATTTAGTTCCAGTAATTTAATCTGCTGTGATCTTAAAGCGGGAAAGCAGCATCAATTTCGTTCGTGAGCAAGTTTGACCCATTCTTCGACGATCTGCGGCAGGCGTTCGACAACTTCTTTGCCAAAAATGATCTCATCTACATAGCCCATATTGAGGATATCGATCAGGCGACAGAGATAGGATCGTCCTGTTTGCCACCAGGTATAGTAGGCATCCACGAACAGCACATGCTGAACGTGAATATGTTCTTCTGTGGCGATTTCTTCCAGCTCCATACCATCGAGCAGGCTTTCGTAGATGCCGTCAGCTACGCGACTTCCGAAGCTGGTCGTATAGTAATATTCTTTGACTTCCCATACGGCGATGGGATTCACATAGCTGGGAAAACAGCCATCGACTCGGCGAGCCATCGTTCGTAGCGGCGTGCCGTCCCTGGTGAATGTTGTCAGGTTGTGGGGATCGTAGATACACGGCAGATTGCCAATGTGAGCCTCGATCAGCATGTTCACAATACCGGTGAGATAGTTAACCGTCTTTTTCTCGCCGCTCTGTTTGTTTATCGACGGCAAACGTTTAGGATCAAGTTGAGCTTTTAAGGTTTCAAACACGCCTTTTGCTTCTTCGGCAGACATCAGTTGCGCTTCAACATAGTGATTCAGGACGTCGGCACGATACTGAAAGTAATCGTGGAGATGTTTACCAAACTCGGTTGGCGCGCCCTCTGTGTTCTGGACATGCCCCGTGCTCAAGCCTAATGTTTCCAAAGCCTTGATCATCTGGGGAAATGAGTAAATTCGGATACTTTTTGTGCTTCGATCTGTATAGCCTAATTTTTCACTCAGAGTACGGACGTGCGCCCAGAACGGCTTATCGGCCTGAGAGAATCTTGGGTCGGGCTTCATCTTTCATTCCGTTCGAGTCGTTGTTCAAAGAAGGCTATAAAATCGGCAATCGTTATCCCAACAGCGTGGCATACTTTTCTGAGTTCAAGCAGATCGAGCCTGCGTTCGCCTAATTCGTATTTGCTCACATAAGATTGAGGCTTATTCAGGCGATCTGCCAGTTGGTGTTGAGTCAAACCGGCCCGAATACGTACATCGCGGAGAAGCATCTGGATGACTTCACGTTCTGAGAGCGTAATTCCGGCCTCCTGATTGCATTTCACCATTTTTCATCTTACGATAGTGGGAGGAATATCCCAAAACAGGATAATCATGCCTGCAAGGCTCAAATCTGATGTGCAGTTGTCCTTGTTTTCTGAAGATCAATTGCCGCTCAATCGCGTTGATCCATTTAAGAAGCAACTGCTCAAGTGGATTGGAAACAAACAACGGTTTGCTCATGAGATCATTCGGTTCTTTCCGCCACAGTACGGGACGTACTTTGAGCCGTTTCTGGGAAGCGGGGCTGTTCTCGGCACCTTAAGCCCCCGATCTGCTGTCGCTTCCGATGCGCTTAAACCATTGATTGATATCTGGCAAACGCTCTCCAGATCTCCTGACGTTGTCAAAGACTGGTATGCGGAACGGTGGCAGCTCTATAGTCGGGGCGACCGTGTTGAGGGCTATGAGCGTATCAAGGCATCGTATAACGCGAATCCAAACGGCCCTGATCTGCTGTTTATCGCGCGATCCTGTTACGGCGGGGTCGTCCGGTTTCGAAAGCGCGATGGCTACATCAGCACACCATGCGGGATTCATCAGCCGATCTCCCCTGACTCCTTTGGCGAACGGGTCGACTTGTGGTATAGGCGGGTCAGACCAACAGTCTTTATCAACGATGATTTTGAAACGGTGATGGAAGACGCGCGCGAAGGGGACTTAGTTTATTGCGATCCACCTTATAGCGACACGCAGGCCATTCTTTATGGGGCGCAGAAGTTTAGCCTGGATAGACTCTTTCACGTTATTGAGCGCTGTAAATCGCGCGGAGTTTATGTCACCTTGAGTATTGATGGCACCAAGAAGACGGGGACGAAAGAAATACAGCTAGCGCTGCCAGATGGTTTGTTTGAGAGTGAAGCCTACGTAAACTGTGGTCGATCCATGCTGCGCCGATTCCAGAAAGCGGGCGAAACGCTCGAAGATGAAATTGTGGCTGACCGATTGCTGCTCACTTACCTCCCCACAAAATAAAGCTCGCTCGCCACTCAGGTAAAAGATCAGGCACAGTATTCTTCCGGGGCAATCCCTCTCCCGATGATATAACTGAGCACATTTATTGCTCGTTACCTGAGGGCAGATACTCATGCCCGACTCGGCGCTGGCGGTCGTTGCCAGCGTCGCGCGCCCGGACGATATCGAGTTCATGATGGCCGGGACGCTGCTGCTCAGGAGTGCGGACGTCAACCAGTAGGGCTTGTGCGACGTCCGCCACTGCTGTGAACAAGGGCCTTGCCGACTCAGTTACTGATGGCAGGTGCCTTGCGGCTGTACGTATCGCTCTCCAACTGCTTGAGCATGAAATTAGACATGTCCGTGCGCGTAATCATCGAACCGATATCGCCCAGATAACCGACTCTCAGCGTCCCCGGTTTCGAGAATCGCTCGGTCAGATACGGCACGCGCACAATCGTCCAGTCGAGGTCAGAAGCCCTGACCTTCTCGGTGACTTGAGTCATATCGTTGAACGCATTCGTTTGGAAGTGGCGCCAGATGAAGTTGAAAACAACATCGAGGAATCCCGGCTTATCCTGCGGGTCATGGACGACCGCTCCACAGGACATGATGAGGCGACGAACGTTTTGCTGCCGCATACTGTTCAGAATGTTATCGAATCCCTTGCTGATGCTGTAGGGCGGGCTTTTGCTGTTGGCTCCCAGCGAGCTGATGACCGCGTCAGCGCCTTGAATGGTCGCGTCGACTCGCGCTGCGTCCGCAATGTCGCCCTGTAAAACCGTCAGCCGCTCATGCTGGAGCGTGAAGTTGGACGGATTGCGCGTCAGCATCACAACCTCATGACCGGCATCCAACGCCAGAGGAACGAGAAAGCGCCCGCCTTTTCCAGTGCCTCCAAAGATCGCAAGTTTCATGTCGTCATTTCCTTTCTATGGTCAATGATCCGAGCGAAGGAGTGGCGAAGTGTTGAGCGGCGCTGCGGTGATCGCAGAGGTTTTTCGTCCCTGGGCCAGAGAAAGGCGCACAGGGCTGCAATTCTTTCCGCTGCAAATTCATCAGGAATATTATAACGCGCCATAAAAGCTTGCGCTGGTCGGCAAAAATTGCCCACGCAGAGGCGGCATTCTGCCGGGGCGCGCCGTCACGCGGTGGTATAAATGAGGCTGTTGGATTGCGAACAGCGAAGCGCTCGATCTGCCGCTTGCTAGCTGAGGAATGAGGCTGATGACTGAGAACAAACTGACCGTTTTCGCCATCGTCGCGCACCCGGACGATATCGAGTTCATGATGGCCGGGACGCTGCTGCTGCTCAGGGACGCGGGCGCAGACATCCACCTGTGGAACCTGTGCAACGGCGGCTGCGGCTCGATGGTCTACTCCTACGAGGACATCAAGCGTATCCGCTGGGACGAAGCGCAGACGTCCGCGCGCGAGATTGGCGCGCAGATTTATCCCCCGATTGCCGACGACATGGGCCTGTTCTACGACGCGCCGACGCTGGCGAAGGTCGCCGCTGTCGTCCGCCGCGTCCAGCCGAATATCGTCCTGACTCAGCCGCCGCAGGATTACATGGAAGACCACATGAATGCCTGCCGCCTCGCGGTCGGCGGGGCGTTCACGCGCGAAATCCCGAACTACGCCACGCATCCGCCTGTGCCGCCTATGAGCGGCCCGACGGTCGTTTACCACGCGCTGCCGCGCGGCCTCACCGACGGCCTGCGCGTCCCGGTCGAGCCGGAGCTGTTCGTCGATATCGGCGCAGTGCTGGTAGGCAAACGCTCACTGCTGGCGAACCATACCTCGCAGAAGGACTGGCTCGACGCTACACAGGGGATGGACTCGTACCTTAACAATATGGTCGAGACGAGCCGACAGGTCGGGACGATGTCGGGGCGTTTCGAGTTCGCCGAAGGCTGGCGGCGTCACCAGCACTATGGCTTCGCCGACCGAGCCGCTGACCCGATCAGCGCGATTCTCGGTGAGCGTGTCATGCCCAATCCACGCTATCCGCAGCGTTGAATGCCCTCAGGGCGAGGGGTGCAAGATTTGCAGTCGTTTATCGCAGTCTCAACTTCACCCCGTACTTCTCATCCCGCTCCCTCTCTCCGTTTACGGGGAGAGGGTTGGGGAGAGGGGTTAAATTCGTGTCGGGCGCTCAAATCACCCCTAACGCGATTCCTCCTCGCTGCTTGCGGCGTAGCGTGCCGAACGTCTCTTTGTTCGGCAGGAACCGAAGGCCGCGAAGGGGCTAGGGGGTGAGGTCGCCCACCATCTGTTCGCTGATGTCCCACAGGCGGCGGCGCGCGTCACGGTCGTAGGCTTGCTCGTTGGCGCGAGTGTCGGTCAGGCGGTCGAAGAAGCGGCCTGTCACGCCGTCGAGTTCCGGCGCGGTCGCCTGATGCATGAGCGACGTCACGCCGTCTTCGAGCGTGCTCATCGTCCGCCCGAACATTTCGTAGACCATTTTGGTCGGCATCAGCGAGGCTGGATGCAGGCAGTTGACCGTGATCTGCGTGTCCTTGAGCTGTTCGGCGAGATCGAAGGTGAACATCACCTGCGCCAGCTTGCTCTGGCGATAAGCGTCCGCTGGCGCGTAATGACGCTCCATCAGCAGGTCGTCGAAATCGAGCGGATACTGTCCGATGGACGTGACGTTAATGATCCGCGCTGGCTGCGAGGCGCGAATCGTCGGCAGCAGCAGCAGGGTCAGCAGGAAGGGCGCGAGGGCGTTGACGGCGAAGCGCAGCTCGTAGCCATCGGAGCTGACTTCGCGCGTGCCGGTGTGCTGATTGCCGCCGCCAATGCCCGCGTTGTTGATGAGCATATCGAGCCGCCTGTGCCGGGCCTGCACGTCGGCGGCCAGTTGGCGTACCTGCGCCAGCGACGAGAAATCGGCGCAGTAGGTTTCGGTTTTCGCGCCGGGAGCCGCGTCGTGAATCTCACGCTCGGTCGCGGCCAGCTTCTCATCGGAACGCCCGTGCAGCAGCAGCGTTGCGCCGAGTCTTGCCAGTGCCAGCGCGCTCGCTTTGCCCAGACCGTCGGTCGCGCCCGTGAGGAGAATCGTCTGCTCGGCAATCAGTTTCATCGGCTGGCCTTATATGCTCATGGGTTTCAGATCGCGCACTGACTATAATCTGTTTCATCTCCGCATCCCTAGACCCAATCGAGGGAAGTCTCATGCAGGTCAGCGAAGCTATCCGCGCCAAACGCGCTGTCCGCCAGTTCAAGCCTGACCCCGTCCCTGAAGACGTCATCCTCAAAATCGTTGACGCTGGACGGCGCTCGCAGAGCAGCAAAAACTCACAGCCGTGGGAATTCGTCGTCGTCCACGACCGCGCGAAGCTCGAAGCGCTCGCGCATACCGGCAACTTCGCCCAGCATCTGGCTGGCGCGGCTTTCGCCATCGCGCTCATTGGCCTGCGCGACACTGTCTGGAATATGTTCGACCTCGGTCAGGCGGCGGCCTACATGCAGCTTGCGGCGTGGGAGCTAGGCGTCGGCTCGTGCATCGCCACTATCTTCCGGCAAACCGACGCTAAACCGATCCTCGGTATCCCTGACGACCGGACGTTTTATCTGGCGATCTCATTCGGTTATCCGTCCGACGAGTTCCGTCCGGCGCGCATGGGTGGACGCCGCAAGCTTGACGAGGTTGTGCGCTGGGATCGCTGGGAATAGCGATTAGGCCGCTGTTCGAGGCCAACCAGCTTCCGAAACGTTCCGGCGCTCCGCTGAAGCGCGCCCACGTTGGCCGACGAGCTTCCTTTACGTAGTGCCTCACCATGACCTGTCCGGGTAATCCAGACTCGCCACTGCCGGATTCGCCGTGGCGGATTGCGACAATCGGCATTACAATCAGCCTCAATATCCGACCGTTAACCGAGTACCTGCATGGCAACCGCTGGCCGCCCCGTCACCCAGTCCCGTCGTATTCGCCCATCGATGCCCTGGCGGCATCTATCGCAAAACCAGCTCCTGATTGTGCTGGCGGTTGTTGTCGGCCTGACGACGGGCATTGGGGTGTTGATTTTCAGCCGCGGGTTGGATTTTTTCACGCACATTTTCCGCGACCTTTTCGCCGGGCAGCTTCTCATGCCGGTGATTGGCCCGACCGGGATCGTTGTGACCATCGCGCTCGGTGGCCTGCTCGTCGGCCTGATTATGCATTGCTTCGTGGGCGTCGAACGCCATACCGGCATAGCGGGCATTGTCGAGTCGGTGGCGCTGGCGGGCGGACGACTGCCTTACACGCGGATGCCGTTTAAGACGTTAGCCACGATTCTGAGTCTCGGCGCGGGCGCATCAGTCGGCCCCGAAGCGCCAAGCGTGCTGATTGGCGCGAATCTCGGCTCAATGTTCGGTCAGATTCTTCATCTGACCGAAGAGCATGTGCGTCTGCTGGTGGCGGCAGGCAGCGCTGGCGCGATTGCCTCTGTTTTTCAGGCCCCGATTGCTGGCGTTTTTTTCGCCCTCGAAATTATCCTGCGAAACGAGTTCACAACCAGCTCATTCGGCGTGATCGTGCTGGCTGCCGTTATTTCGTCGGCGTTTACACAGATGGCTCAGGGCGCGGTCGAGCCTGAATTGGGTATCCGCACTTACACCCTCGGCGGCCCGGCTGAACTGCCGCTCTATATCCTGCTTGGCCTGCTGCTTGCCCCCGCCTGCGTGCTGCTCATCCGCGCTGTCGTCTGGCAGCATGACTTCTGGCATAGAGTGCATCTGTCACGTCCCCTCAAGACCGCGCTGGCCGGGGGCGTTGTGGGCATTGCCGCTATCTTCTTCCCGCAGATCATGGGGACTGGCCGTGAGTTCATGAACACGGTACTCAACACCAGTCAGACTGGCGAGGCACAGTTCACCATTCTGTTCCTGATTGCCGTTGCAGTCGCTAAAATTCTGATGACCAGCGTGAGTCTGGGCGGGGGCTTCGTCGGTGGAATCTTCGCTCCGTCTTTATTTATTGGGACGATGCTGGGCGGCGCTTTCGGTCGCATTGTGACGCAATATCTGCCTCACGGGGCGTCTGCTGATCCGCAAGCCTATGCGATTGCCGGGATGGCAGCGGTCATGGGCGGGATCGTCCGCGCGCCGATTACCGCCATTATGCTGGTGTTTGAGATCACGAACGACTACCACATGATTTTGCCCATTATGCTGACGACGGTCGTCTGTGTTTACCTGACTGAACGGATGCAGCCGGACAACATTGACACCACTGAAATGGCGCGCAAGGGCGTTCGCTTACAGCGGGGCCGCGATGTCGATCTGATGCAGAGTGTGACGGTGGCCGAAGTCATGATAACGCCAGCCCCGACCATTGTCGAGAGCGCCTCACTGGCTGACCTGCGCGCGGCGCTGCGTCAATTTCAGAGCCGGTCGATTGTCGTCGTCAATGACGGCGGCAGGATGACCGGTATTGTCTCGCTTTCCGACCTGCAAGCGGCCTATGAAAGCGAGAACGGGGCCAGCCTGACGATTGGCGACATCTGCACGCGTGAAGTGGTCAGCGTTCACGCGGACGATATGCTCTGGACGGCGATTCGCGTGATGGGCGCGCACACAGTCGGGCGCGTGCCAGTGATCGAGGCGGATGGGACGCTGGTCGGCATGTTGAGCCGTGTCAGCGTGGTCGAAGGCTACAATAAGGCCATCACCCGGAAGCTCGAACACCAGCACAATGCCGAGCAGATTCGCCTGAGTATGCTGACCGGCGTTCACGTGAACGAACTGTATATCTTTCCCGGCTCCGAGGTCGATGGCAAGTTGATTAGCGAGGTGCGCTGGCCGCCGGAATCGGTTGTGGCGACCGTGCGCCGCCGCAGCAAGCTGATCGTGCCACACGGCGCGACTGAACTGCGCGCTGGCGACACGGTCACTATCGTCAGCGACGTCGAGGCGACACAGCAATTGAAGGCGTTGTTCAACCCTCAGACGCTGCTCGAAATGTAAGCAAAACGGCCCCGGCCAGGTCGGTTGGCAAACTATAACTGCCGTCTACCCCTGTAGAAGTTGCCTTGATGTTATTTTTAGTGTTATAATGGGAGACGTTCGACCCCCGCGTTTCGCAACCACAATACTCCCACGGCTCTCCAGACGCGATCTGCAAAGGCATTGCCGAAGCACGCGGCGGGACTGTTTCGATTGTCGCGGGATGATAAATGGCAGGGGCGTGCGGAACTTATTGCCAGCCGTTGTCGTCCTGTGGCTGTACACAGGAGACAAATGCCATGATCAAGTTCAGACTTTTCGCTTTGCTGACGATGCTGCTGTTCGGTGTCGCCGCCGTCAATGCCCAATCGACCGAAACCCCGACGCCCTCGAACGTCGCCATTACGCTGGAACGCACGGCCTGTTTTGGGCGCTGCCCGATCTATACGATCACTATTCTCGAAGATGGCACCGTGCTTTACAACGGCGAGCGCTTCGTTGACGTGACCGGGGAGCAGCAGGGCCAGATTGACCCGGCGACTGTCGCTGCGATGGTGCAGGCGCTCGACCGAGTCGGCTACTTCGGCTGGGATGAAGCCTATGACCATATGAATGTGTCCGACCTGCCGTATGTCACGACCTCGGCGACGCGCGACGGCGTGACTCATCAGATTCGGCACTATCTGGGCGATTCCTCTGCGCCGTTCGAGCTGGACTTTGTCGAGCAGTGGATTGACGAGATGGTTGTCAGCGCGAGGTGGACGGGTGTTCAGCCGGATGTCTCTACGCTCATCTGGGATGGCAGCTCGCCCGTTGTTACCCTTCAGCGCAGCCCGTGCTTCGGCGATTGCCCGATCTATACCGTGGCGCTGTTCGGTGACGGTACAGTGGTCTATACCGGCATCGCCCACGTCGACGAAATCGGCGTGCGCGTTTTCCACGCCAAGGCCCTGGAAGTCAACGTAATCGCGCAGCAGGCCGAAGCGCTCGGCTATTTCGACTGGCAGCCGAGCTATGAGCAGCGCGTCATGACCGACCAATCGACCGTCATCACCTCGGTCAGCCTGGACGACCAGTTCCAGCGCATCACTCGCTACAACGGCGACCCGAACGCGCCGGTCGGCCTGACCTGGATTGAGGACAATATTGACCGGCTTGTGGCTCGCCTGAGCGCGTAACTCGTTCCGGTTGCAGCAGGTAAAAGGGCGGCATCATTCTTGACGATGCCGCCCTTTTTTGATGGATGGCTCGTGTTGGCCGCGCAGTGGCTACCGCTGGTTCGATTCTCGACGTCTACAATTCGACCGATGATGTCTAATTAGTTGCATTCTATTTTGAAGGATGTTATAGTGCATTTATGGGATCGATCCCAAGTTGACGCATGGCTGGATCGTTCCTGAAGAGTAAATCTATGGGATCGATCCCGGCATGAAGATCACAGGGATTGATCCTGAAAAGTAAGTGTGTGGGATCGATCCCGGTACGAAGACCGCAGGGGTCGATCCTGAAAAGTAAGCGTTTGGGATCGATCCCGTTTTTGCCGACTTAGTACAAAGTGAAAAAGCATATGGCCTTTCAGGACGCGCTTTCAATCCGCCAGCAGTTTGCCACCGACTTTCATCGCCCCATCTACCATTTTCAGCCGCCCTCGAACTGGATGAACGACCCCAACGGGGCGATTCAGTGGCAGGGAACCTATCACCTGTTTTATCAGTACAACCCCCACGGCCCGCTGTGGGGCGACATCCACTGGGGTCACGCCGCCAGCCCCGATCTGATCCACTGGACGGACTGGCCGGTAGCGCTCGCGCCGACCCCCGGCGGGCCAGATGAGACTGGCTGTTTCTCCGGCTGCGCGGTTGACGACAACGGCGTACCGACGCTGATCTATACCGGTGTGCGCGGTGAGCATTATGAAGTGCAGACGCAGTGTGTCGCTGGCAGTCACGACGGCCTGCGTACCTTCCAGAAATTCGCGGGCAATCCGGTTATCAGCCAGCTTCCGCCCGAAGCGGTGCAGAAGCGCGATTTTCGCGATCCCTACGTCTGGAAAGAGGGCGATAGCTGGTACATGGTGCTTGGCTCGCGGATTGAAGACGTCGGCGGCGCAATTTTCCTCTATCGTTCCCACAATCTCCATGACTGGGAATACCTGCATCCGCTGCTCGTCAACGATCCGGCCACGGGCGAGTACAACGTCTCCAGCAGCATCTGGGAATGCCCCAACTTCTTCAAGCTCGGCGATAAGTGGGTGCTGATTATTTCGTACCACACCGGCCATCAAACTGCGACGGTGATCTACTTCGTCGGTACGTTCGAGAATCTGCGCTTCACGCCTGAATACCAGGGGGTATTCGATCACGGTCAGCTCTATGCGCCGCTCTCGTTCCTCGACGCGCAGAATCGGCGGATTCTGCATGGTTGGCTGCGCGAAGATCGCTCGGATCGCGCGCAGCGAGCGGCGGGTTGGTCGGGCGCGCAGTCTATTCCCCGCGTGCTGACGCTCGACGCGCAGAATCGCCTGAACAGCGCGCCGGTTCCTGACGTGGAACGCCTTCGCGGTCAGCAGCATCACGATGGCCCGTCCCCCCTGACTGAGGACAGGACGCTCGATTTTGCTGGCTTGAATTTTGACCTGGTCGCCCGCTTTCAGCCCGAAGCCAATGGACGCTGCGGCCTGTCGGTCGGCTATTCTCCTGAGACGAACGAAAGCCTCGACATCGTCTTCGATGCCGCGCGCCAGCTTTTCATCGTGCGTAAAGTTCATTTCGAGGCGGACGGCGCGCGCGTCACCCATGAGCGGGAAATCCCACACGTCCTCGATCCCGGTGAAGTGCTCACGCTGCGCGTTCTGGCGGACGGCTCGGTGGTCGAATTGATCGCCAACGGGCGCACGAGCATCACGTCACGCATTTATCCTGCCCAGGCAGGGCATAACCATGTGCGGCTGTTGGGCGATCATGCTCAACTGATCGCGCTCGACATCTGGGAGATGTCATCCATCTGGTAGCGGCCCTCTGATTGGCGAGGAGGTGATTCCACAGCATCCAGTCAACATGTTCTCGTCCAGAAAATTTATGGCAGTTTACGTTAATCACGGAGGAAGCTATGTCTACGCAAATGAGCAGGCGTGACCTGCTGAAGATGCTGGCAGCAGGCACAGCAGCAGCAGGCGCGGGCCTCGTCCCCAGTTGGTCGGTGTTCGCCGCTCCGGCAGGGCAGGACAAAATCACCCTGACCTTTCAGGAAGATGAAAAGCAGTATGCCAAAGTCATCGAGGCGTGGAAGGCCGTCCACCCGAACATCGACATTCAGTTCGTCAATGTCACCGGCGTCGACCATGCAGAAGTCGCCACCAAGATTCTCTCGATGCTGGCTGCCGGCCAACCGGTCAACATTGGCTACGCCGCCACCGAGGCGACCCAGTTATACGCCGGTGAAGGTCTGGCCGGGTCGCTGACTCAGCGCGTCATGGACAGTCAGGCTGACCTGGCCGAATATTTCTCCGACGTCAGCCCGGTACTGGTCGAAACCGACCTGTACGAAGGCGACCTGTACCAGCTCCCGCGTGACTTCAACGCCGCCAACATGTTCTTCAATACGGCGCTGCTGAAGGAAGCCGGGCTGGAGACGCCCAGGGACGACTGGACGAAGGACGACTTCACCGAATACGCTAAAGCCATGACCGGCATCGGCCCCAATAAGGACTCGTTTGGCTATGGCTGGACGAACCGCCTGTGGGGAAGCTGGACGCCGTGGTTCTTCGTCAACGATACCAACCTGCTGACCGAGGAAAAAGCGCCGGGCGGCGAATGGCTCTGGGAAACCTTCTACAAGGATGACCCGAACGCTAAGGGTCGTGGCGGCGGTTATCGCTGGCCCGCGCCTCAGGCCAACAACCCGAAGATGCTGGAAGCGCTCGAATACGTCGTCTCGCTGACGACCGACAAGCTGACTCCAGCGGTCGATATGGGCGGTGGCGGCACGCTTCAGGGCTTCTTCACCGGCGGCAAGCTCGGCATGACTCCGGCGGGCGGCTTCTGGTCGGGCGGCCTGATTCAGGCGGGCATGAAGAAGGGCGATTTTGACGTCCAGTTCTGGCCGAAATGGGTCACGCAGCGCCATCAACTGGGCGTCGGCGCGGCCTGGCTGCTCAATGGCGGCGAGAACGAAGACGCGGCGTGGGAATTCATCAAGTTCAACACGAAGAAGGAAGTCATGGAAATGATTGGCTTCTTCGGTGAACTGACGGCGACTACGCCGGTGCGCCGCTCGATGAACGATGAGAAGCGCTACTCGACTTCTGGCCCGGCTAACTGGCACGTCTTCTACGATACGGTCGATAAGCTGCCCGATACCGGCCCGATCCCCGCGCCGAAGTTCTCGATCCCCGAGACCGACACCCATACGCGCCATACCGCGCTGGCCGTCACCGGCCAGAAGACGCCGAAGGAAGCGCTCGACGGGATGCAAACCGAACTCGAAGCGCTCTACGCCGCCAACCCGTAACCGCTGCGGTCTTCCACTCCGAATATCGGGGGCCATCGATGGTGGCCCCCGCATCGATCAGGGAGTCTTCGATGGCATCGAACAGCTATCCGCTCGCGCCCCCTCGACGCAACCCAATCGCACGCTGGCTGGCCGCCGACACGCTCGATGGCATCAAGCGACAGCGCGCCGTCCTCGGCTATCTGTTTCTGGCTCCTGCGCTCATTGGTCTGGTGGTCTTTGTCATCGGGCCGATGATCGGGACGTTCGGGTTAAGTCTGTTTAAATGGAACGTGTTTAAGCCGCCGACCTTCATCGGCATGGCGAACTTCACCCGACTGTTTTCTGACCCGCGCGTGCTGATCAGCTTTCAGAATACCTTCACGCTGGTCGTGATGACTATCGTGATGCTGGAAGTGCTGGCGCTGGCGCTGGCGTTGAGCGTCTATCGCCTCACCAACCGCGCGCTGGCGACCTTCTTTCGCACGGCTTATTTCCTGCCGGTGCTGCTGTCCGGCGCGGCGGTCGCCGTTACGCTCGGTTATTTGTTTCATCAGGATTTTGGCGTCATTAACTATTATCTTGGCTTGCTCGGCGTCCCTAAAATTCCGTGGTTAACATCGACCAGTCTGGTGTTGGTGACGATTGCGATCACGACCGTCTGGCGTAACGTCGGCTTCACCTTCATCATCTACCTCGGCGGGTTGAGCAGCCTGCCGTCGGAAGTGCTGGAAGCGGCGGAAGTCGATGGCGCGACCGGCGTGCAGAAGTTCCTCAAGATTACCCTGCCGCTCCTCAGTCCGACGATTCTTTTTGCCACCGTCACCGATGTCATCAAGATGCTTCAGTTCTTCGACGAGCCGTTCATCATGACGCACGGCGGGCCGGGTGATGCCAGCCGAACAGTTGTCATGCTGATGTACGACAACGCCTTCGGCGGCCTCGATTTTGGCTACGGCGCGGCTATCGCGCTGTCGCTCTTCGCCGTCATTATGCTGGTTACGCTGTTCCAGTTTTATATGAGCCGACGCTGGGTCTTCTACAAATAAAGGAAACTTCGATGGCGACTTTAAATCCAACAGCCCCGTCGTCCACCCTGGCTCGGTCGAAGCAGGGGCCAAAGCGGGGGTGGCACAGCCTCGGTCACTGGCTGACGCTGGCTTTCCTGATTATCGTGGCAATTTTGACGCTGATGCCGTTCGTCTGGGTGGTATCGACCTCGCTTCGCACGCCAGCGCAGTCCTTCACGGTTCCGCCGAAGTGGATTCCGACCGATATGGATTTTGATAACTATGCGACGGTCTTCACCCAGATTCCGTTCTGGAACCAGATCGCCAACAGCTTTATCATCACCCTGAGCGTGGTCGCCGGTCAGTTGATTACCGCCTCGCTCGCCGGGTACGCTTTCGCGCGGCTGCGCTTCCGTGGGCGGACGGTGCTGTTCTGGGTCGTCATGGCGACGATGATGATCCCCGGACAGGCGACCATCATTCCATTGTTCATCCTGATCTCGCGCGGCCTGCACATCAACGACACGCTGTTCGCGCTGATTATCCCCGGTCTGGCGACAGCCTTCGGGACGTTCCTGCTGCGCCAGTATTTCATGGGCATTCCCGATGACTTCGAGGAAGCAGCGCTGGTCGAAGGCGCGAATCAGTGGCAGATTTTCCGCAAGATTTATCTGCCGCTGGCCTCGCCGGGCATGGCGATTCTGGCGATCCTGACGTTCAACGCTAAGTGGAATGACTATTTCTCACCGCTGATCTTCATGAACACCAAGTCGCGTTTCCCGATCACACTCGGCATCGTCGATCTTCAGGGCTACATGGGGACGGGCAGCATCTCGGTCGTGCTGGCGGGCATCGTCCTCTCGACGATTCCGGTCATCATCATCTACCTGCTCGGCCAGCGCTACCTGATCGAAGGGCTGATGGTCGGCGGACTCAAGGGATAGCGAGGCGCAATGAAGGCCAGACAAACACCGGGAGTTGTTTTTCAGCCGCAGGTGCATCACGCGCTTCAACGCGGCATTCACACGCTGGTCAGCGCCATTCGCCCGACGCTTGGCCCGATTTCGGGCGGCGTCGCCATCGACCATATCAACAAGTCGATCACGCTGCCGGAGTTCATCGACGACGGCGGCGTGATCGCGCGGCGCATCATCGAGCTGCCCGACCGCGATGACGACATCGGCGCGATGCTGCTGCGCTCGGCGATCACGCGGCAATCTGAGCGTGTCGGCGACGGCATCGCCACGATGGCGGTGCTGTTCGAGGCGATCTTCAACGGCGGCCTGCGCTACATCGCGGCAGGCGGCAATGCCATGCAGCTTCGCCGCCAGCTCGAAGGCGCGCTGCCGCTGGTGCTGGATGCGCTGGATCGAATGGTTGTCCAGATCGAAGGGCAGGACGCGCTGGCGAAGCTGGCCGAGTCGCTGTGTGGCGAGGCCGATATGGCGCGGCTGCTCGGCGAAGCCTTCGATCTGGTCGGCCCGTATGGGCGGCTCGAAATCCGTGAGGATTACGGGCGCGTGCTGCGGCGCGAATACGTCGAAGGCACGTACTACCCTACCGGCCTGTTCTCGCAGGCGCTGATGCCGGAACCGGGCGGCGCGATGGTCATGCTGCAAAACGCGGCGGTTTTCCTCTGCGACTTCGAGATTGAGGATCATCACACGCTCTTTCCGGTGCTGCAAACGGCGCACGCCGCCGGAATTAAGGCGCTGCTGATCGTCACGCGCAGCCTGTCCGACCAGGGCGTCTCGCTGCTGGTGACGAATAATAAGCTCGACCGGATTCAGGCTGTCGCCGTGAAACTGCCCGGCCTTAACCCGACCGACCGGATGGCGGCGCTCGAAGACCTGAGCAGGCTGACCGGCGCGAAGCCCTTCATCAAGGAAGCGGGCGAAACGCTGGAGCGCGTGACCGCCAGAGACTTCGGCACAGCCCGCCGCCTGTGGGCCAACACCAGGGCTTTTGGCCTCGTCGGTGGGGGCGGCGACCCGGCCAGACTGCGCGAGCATCTGCGCCGGTTGAAGGCGCTGCTCCACAGTACCGAAGACACAGAGATTCGTAAGCGCGCGCAGGAGCGGATCGCGGTGCTGCTGGGCAGTTCGGTGACTCTGTGGGTCGGCGGCTTCACCAGAACCGAGATCAATGCGCGCAAGACGCTGGCTGAACGCGCGGCGCGGGCGATGCGCGCGGCCATGCTCGAAGGGGTGGTTCCGGGCGGCGGTGTCGCGCTGCTCAACTGCCGCGCGGCGCTCGAACAACGACGCCGACAGAGCGACAACGACGACGAGCGCATGGCCTGTCGGCTGCTGATCGAGGCGCTGGCCGCTCCCGCGCGGGCGCTGTTCCGCAACAGCGGCTACGACGCCAGCGAGATCATGGCGCGGATGCAGCAGGCCGGGCCGGACGCTGGCTTCGACGTGGTGGCCGATCAACTGGTCAACGTTTGCGAGGCGGGCATCATGGACAGCGCGCTGATTCTCAAGACGAGTCTCCGTAACGCCGTCAGCACCGCCGCGCTCGCCCTGACGATTGACTCGATTGTCCATCTGAGTCAGCCCGAAATGATCGGAAACCCCGAATGACGGATCACTTTCTAGAACAGCTTCGACAGGATGCAGTCTACGCGCTGGCAGGCGCGAACGGGACGCTCTACGCGGCGCGCGCGTCCGGCCTCTATCAATCGTCCGACGGCGGCGCGCGCTGGCGCGATCTGCTGGCGGGGCAGGGGACGACCGGCGCGGTCACGGCAGTCGCCGTCAGCGGCGCGACCGTCATCGCCGCGCGCGGCGGCGCGATTCTGCGTTCCGAGGACAGCGGCGCAGGCTGGCATGAGTCGCCGCTGACGCAGCCGCCGCCGACCGTCACGGCGCTCGCCCTTTCGCCCGATTACGCGAACGACCGGACGGCTTTTGCCGCAACCGCGCAGGATGGCGTCTTCGTCTCGACTGACGGCGGCGCGCGCTGGATCGGCTGGAATTACGGGCTGATCGACCTCAACGTGAACGCGCTGGCGCTCTCGCCCGACTTTGCCGCCGACCGGACGCTGCTTGCCGGGACGGAGAGCGGCCTGTTCCGCAGTCGTAACGGCGGGCGCTCGTGGCGCGAAGTCGATTTCCCGCTCGACGCGGCGCCTGTCCTCAGTGTCGGCATAGCAGCGGAGCGCCTGCTTGTCGGGACAGAGCGCGGGTTGTGGGTTTCAGACGGCGGCGGCGCGGTCTGGACGCGCGTCGAAAACGTTCCGTCCGCCGTTCAGGCGATTCAGCCGCGCGGCGATCAGGTCTGGCTGCTGCTCGAAGACCGGCTGATCTGTTCGGCAGATGGCGCGACCTCGTGGCGACAGGTCGCTGCGCTGCCGCCTGAGGAAATGGCGACCGCCTTCCTGCCGGATGTTGGCGGGACGGTCATGGTCGGTTTTGCCGACGGCGACCTCGTCTCTGTGGACTCTGTCGGCTGAACGCTGTCGCTTATTAGCGCGCGAGGTGATCCCAGACTGACGATGAAACACGGTATTCGGCTGCTGGCCTGTTTATTCTTGCTTCTGCTCACCGGGAGTAGTATCGTGGCACTCGCCCAGGATAACACGACATACCGAGAACCCTTTCGACCACAGTATCACTTCAGCGCGCCGGTTGGCTGGCTCAATGACCCCAATGGCATGGTCTACTACAAGGGGCAGTACCACGTCTTTTTTCAGTACAACCCGAAGGATATTGTGAATGGC
>CAZZAO010000018.1:42356-52918 GCA_964652205.1 uncultured Anaerolineaceae bacterium
CAGCACTGGGGCCACGCCGTCAGTCCCGACCTGTTTCACTGGACGAATCTGCCGATTGCCCTCTATCCCGATGACATCGGCGGCGCGATCTGGTCGGGTTGCGTGGTGGTCGATGCCGATAACACCAGCGGGCTGGTTCCCGGCGGCGGCCTCGTCGCCCTGTTCACCTATCAGGATCAGTCACAGGGCGTCGCCTTCAGCCGTGACGACGGCCTGACCTGGACGAAATACAGCGATAATCCGATCATCCCGGCGCTGGCGAAGGACTTCCGCGACCCGAAGGTTTTTTGGCACGCGCCGACGAGTCGATGGGTGATGGTGCTGGCGGCAGGGCTGGAGCTTCAGTTCTGGACGTCGTCCGACCTGCTGCACTGGGAGCAGCGCAGCAGCTTTGGCGGCGGGCTGCCCGGCGGCGTCTGGGAAGTCCCCGACCTGATGCCGATGCAGCTCGACGGCCAGACGAAATGGCTGCTGCTCGCCAGTGTCAGCCAGGGCGCGCCCTTCGGCGGCCCCGGTATTCGCTACTTCGTCGGCGATTTTGACGGCCAGACGTTTACCGACCAGTCCGGCCCTGCGCCGCTGTGGATGGACTACGGGCCGGATAACTACGCCGGGACGACCTGGGATAACGCCCCCGACGGCAGGCATATTTACATCGGCTGGATGAGCAGTTGGCCCTACGCGGGGAATACGCCGACAGCGCCCTGGCGCGGCGCGCTGACTCTGCCGCGCGATCTGAGTCTCGTCCAGACGCCGGACGGCATCCGCCTCGTCCAGACGCCTGTCGCTGAAGTGAACGCGCTGCGCACGCTGATCGGCCAGTGGGACAATGTCCACGTTTCCGGCAGGCTGCCGCTCGACACCGTGCATGGCCGCGCGCTGGAAATTATCGCCGATCTTGAGCCGGGGACAGCGGCGCGCGCTGGCCTTGAGCTTCAGACCGGCGCGACCGGGCAGACGCGCATCGTCTACAATGCGGCGCAGAAGCAGCTACTTGTCAGCCGCTCGGCGCAGACCGCCTCAGGCTCGATTGATGGGTTTTCGACGGCCTTCGGCTCGCCAGTTGCGCTCGATCAGGGGCATTTGCGCCTGCATCTGTTCGTGGATGAATCATCGGTCGAAGTGTTCGCGCAGGACGGCCTGGTGACGATTTCCGCGCAGACCTTCGTCGATCCAGCCAACGACGGTGTCGCGCTGTTTGCTGACAACGGCGACCTGACCGTCGCACACCTCGCAATTTACGCGCTGGCGCGCGCCTGGCCGTAAAACCAGCCAGCGCGAAAATTTTGCCAGTGGCATCCGCTCGAATAAAGTCCTAAAGTATCTCAGATCATACTTCAGGGTTTTATTCGCCGTGAACGGTCAACACGTGCGCTGTCTTGCGAGCAAGCCGCGCGCTTGCGCTCTGGTCGCTTGCGTTGTCAAAATCGCAGCGGCGGTGAACTCAGGATAAGCCCCGAAGCGCCCGTTCGATCAAGATTTAGGTGCGGCCTACCCCTGGCTGACCGAAGATGGATAGCGGATATGAGGCCACGATATAACATTGAGGATATTGCCCGGTTGGCGGGTGTCAGCCGTGGGACGGTTTCGCGCGTGCTCAACGGCAGCCCGGCGGTCAGCGACGAAACCCGGCAAACTGTCCTGAGCGTGATCGAGGAGCTTCAGTATCGCCCCAGTTTCAGCGCGCGCCACATGCGTACCAACAGCTCGAATCTGGTCGGTTTCGGCCTGATTACGGACGAAGTGATTACCACGCCATTTGCCGTCGATATGATTCGCGGCGCGCAGGAAAGCCTGTGGAAACAGGGTAAAGTGATGCTGGTGGTCAACGCGGGTTACGGCACCGAGATGACGGCGGCATCGCTCGAAGCGCTGCTCGAACGGCGCGTCGAGGGGATCATTTACGCGGCGATGTACCATCGCCCGATTGAGGTTGTCCCGCAGATGTCGCAGGTCAAGGTCGTGCTGGCGAACTGTTATGCTGCTGACCGCTCGCTG
This sequence comes from uncultured Anaerolineaceae bacterium, assembly GCA_964652205.1. Lineage (GTDB taxonomy): Bacteria > Chloroflexota > Anaerolineae > Aggregatilineales > Phototrophicaceae > ZC4RG36. The sequence continues at coordinate 44,355 of CAZZAO010000018.1, forward strand.
CCCTCGGTTGTGCCGGATGAGTTCTCCGGCGGCTATCGCGCCACGAAGACTCTGCTCGAAAAGGGCCATCGTCGGATTGCCTTTATCAACCTCGGCGCCGACCGACACGCCTCGCATCCCGTTCCAGCGGCGGTCGGTCGGCTGGCGGGCTACCGGCAGGCTCTGTCCGAGTACAACGTGCCGTTCGATGCCGCCCTGCACATCTACACTGACCAGAACCCACAGACGAACTATCGTCTGGCGCTCGAGATGATGCAGCTTCCTGACCCGCCAACGGCCATTTTCTGCGGCAACGACCGCACGGCGATGGGCGTTTATGGCGCGCTGGCGACGCTTGGCCTGCGTATCCCCGCTGATGTCGCTGTCGTTGGCTTCGACAATCAGCCCGGCGTGGCCGATATGCTCTGGCCGATGCTGACGACCGTTCAGCTCCCGCATTACGAGATGGGCAGGTGGGCTGTCGAGTACCTGATGTCCAGTCAGGACTGGTCAGACAGGCCGATTCAGCACATCATCGACTGCCCGCTGGTCGAGCGCGACTCCGTTTAATCCCATGACCTGCCGACTGCTACCAGACTATGATTCCGCTCTAACCTGACTCTATCCTCGCGCGCCTGTCGGTGGCGTGGGCGCTTCGCTATACTGAGTCCTATCCTGTCCACTCAGCTTCCGACTGGCGGAGTTCTTCCTCCATGCGCGACCTCGACCGTTACGCACCCGAACATTTCCGCAGTGTCATCGAGCGGGATTTCTATGTGAAGGTCAACAATAACGGCAGGCTGGAGAACTTGCTCCAGGACGAGGCGTTCCTGTCCGCGCCTGGCGACCACGTTGGTCTGTTCAGCGATCACGGCGTCGTCCATGCCCGCGACGTGGCGCAGCAGCTGCTGACCGTCCTGACCAATGTTCACGGCGTGCTTATTCCTCAACGCGAGGCTCGGCGCGTCGATTCATTTATGGCGAGCTACGGCGTTCTGCTGGCGTACCTGCACGATATTGGAATGCGCGACTGCACGCCGGTTGGGCGCGATATGCACCCCGAATTTGCCACTCAGTTTGTCTTTCAGGCGGCGTTCGACCGACTGCTGAACGAAATCTGGGACGAGAATCCCGGCAACCTCGCCTGGCGATTAAACCATCTGGCCGAATCGGGCGACCTGACCCAGCCGCCGCGGTTGGTGCTGCGCGAAATGCTGGCGATGGCCTGCTGCCACAGCAAACGCAAAGTGTCGGTCGATCTGCTCAACGAGTCAGCCAGCCTGCGCGCGAAAATGATCCGCACGGCCAGCGCGGGGCTGAACCGACTGTGGGCTGAGCAAAAGCTCGAACGCTGTCTGGCGCGGCTCGAAGATGGCGAGGAAGACGCCGAAGCGGAAATGGAAATGGCGGCGGCGACGCTCGGCAAGGTGCGCGAGGACACGCGCCCGCGCGATAACCTGCGCCGCTATTATGATGACCCGGAACGGCAGGCGTTCACCTGGCTGGTTTCAGCCCGACCGGCAGCCCGCGAGCTGGCGGATGATGTCATCGACACGCTGCGCTGTCTGCGCGCAGCGGACGCGCTGCGCCAGCGAGGGACGGTGCTCAAGACGTCCGGCAGCTACGAAATCTTCGTCGATCAGATGTCGGCCCACGCCATCTACGCGCTGCGACTCGGCGACGACCAGTTGTACATGGTCGAGATGCCGGGGGCGCTCCCCGCAGGCGAGGCCAACCTGAGCGCCAGCGAGATCGGACGCGACGGTAATCTGCGTATCGGGTTCCATCGCGGCGCGTTTATCACTTCAGAAGTCACGCGGCGGGCAGCGCAGTTTGCGGCGACGGTTGTCGATGATATTCAGAGGGATGTGGTCGAGAGTTTCCGGCGTCCTGATGCCGATCCGTCGCTCAAGCGCTCGGATCAGATTTTGATCCTGCTGGAAGGCACGGACGATAATTTTGCGTTCGCCTCGGTGGTCGCTGAAGAGACGGCAAAACTCAACCCGGCCATCGCGCGCCAGCTACACGCCGTGCCGTCGCTGCACGGGCTGTCGGCGGACGAACGGGCGCGCTACCTCGACGCGCCTGGGGTCGATTGGGACGCCGCCACGCGCCGTGATTTCTGGGGGCAGGTCGGGCAGTCCGGCCAGCAGATTGACAATATGGATGGCGATCTGGCGCTGGAGCATGTCCATATCGGCCATGTCCGCGCAGGCGAGGTGCTGATTGAGGCGGGGACGCCCGCCGGATTCGTCTACCTGCCGCTGGCAGACGGGTTGAAAGTGATCCCGCTCGGCGGCTATCAGGCGTTTGGCGTAGCGGCGTGGATGCCGCTCGGCAGCACCGGCGTGATTCGCGGCGCGACGCGGAATGCGACGGTGGTCGCTGAACATGATATTGCCGTGCTCATCATCCCGAAGGAAGTCTACCTGCGCCACTGGCACCGCCCGATGTCGCTGGCGCAGTTAACGCAGCGGATGAGTATCGGAGCCGGGTTTTAGCCCGACCCCTTTTGCGACGCAAGCTAACGCCGTGAAAGGGCGAGGGTGAGGACATTGATTAACCACTCCTCAAACACTGCCGAAAACCGAGAGCGGTTACAGCCGGTTGTTTTATCTTTCTCCCTGGTCCTTAGCTCGACTTTGCCCATTAAGCCGCATAACACAGGGTCGAAACCAGCGAGGCAAAGAACGGTTTGGGGATCGGTGTTAGCAGCATCAGGCTAATCCAGCGCAGTCTGCTTGCCTTAACAAAATAGCGCTTGCTGCTGCGCGCCGCGTCCCGATAAATGCCCTGTGCCGCAATTTCCCGTCCCCAGCGCCGCTCAATCGTCGGGTCAATCCCCGATACCAGCGGCTGACCGGGCGCAATGAAGGTCGTCACCAGCAGTTTCAGCCACACCCGCGCCAGATCCAACGGCGATCAGACCGCTCGGCTCAACACTTGATTAGACTGCGCGAACTTCTCGCTCTGGCTCAAGCCCATCACCCGCAGCGCTTCGCTCACCACCCGCTTGCCGGGGTCAAAATCGTTCTGATGAGCAGAATTTGTGCCTTCTTTGTCAGAGGTTTGAAACAGCGTATCGTGCCTTCCTTGTTTCAGCTACCCATGCGCAAAGTCGAGCAGAGGGAGGCATCGCACCCGGAGGGCTTTCAGCCTCCGGCGACAAAAGCGGAAATAATATCGACCTTAGCATAACGGCTGAGTGAGGTATGACCGGCAAATATGCTGGCCTCAAGGTGAGTATATAGCGAGAAATATTACATTTTCCTTGACCTCAGACGGCCCTCTCTTTATGATAAAGCTCTGTCAACCGTCATCTGATGTTGACTGCGGCGTGACGCGAGGAGTTCACTCCCGAAGCGGACGGTCAACCCTGCCGGTTATCAGCAGGTGCTCTGCGATGATTGCCAGCGTCGTCTCCCTTCGCACAACGCGGCGCCGCCGCCGGTCGTAACAGCGGAGCAAGTCTGATTTATGACCTCAGAAATCGAAACATCGTCGGTTGCTTCTGATCCGATTCCCGACTCTATTTCCGTCTCACAGTCTGTCCTCAAGCCGCTGTCACTGCGCGCCAATTTCACCTGGACTCTGGTTGGCAACGTCATTTATTCCGGCTGTAGCTGGCTGATGCTGGTCGTGCTGGCGAAGCTCGGCACGCCGGAAATGGTCGGCAGCTTCGCCCTCGGTCTGGCGGTGACGACGCCGGTCATCCTGTTCGCCTGCCTGCAACTTCGCGCCATTCAGGTGACGGACGTGCGGCGCGACTACCTGTTCCGCGATTATTTCGGCCTGCGCCTGCTGATGCTGGCCGCTTCGATTGGCTTCCTGACCGTCATTGTGCTTGTTTCCGGCTATGATCGGGAGCTGGCTCTGACAGTGCTGGTGATCGGCCTCGGCAAAGTCGTTGACTCGATCAGCGATGTGATTTACGGCGCGCTGCAGCAGCAGGAGAAGATGGATCGCATCTCGATTTCGCTGATCTTCAAGGGGATTCTGTCGCTGGCGCTGCTCACGCTTGGGCTGGTGCTGACGCACAGCGTCCTCTGGGCGTCAGTTGGCTGGACGTTGGCCTCGGTGATTGTGGTGCTGGCTTACGATGTCTGGAGCGGGGTCATCGCGCTGCGCGGCCTGACGCCGGACAGCCTGATTCCGCGTTTTAACTGGACGCTGATGCGCAAACTGAGTTGGCTGGCGCTGCCGCTCGGCATCACCATGCTGCTGATCTCGCTCAACAGCAGCATCCCGCGCTACTTCATCGAGCAGCATGGCGGCGAGCGTGATCTCGGTATCTTCGCCGCGCTGGCTTATCTGATGACGGCTGGAACCACGGTCGTCTTTGCGCTCGGCCAGTCGGTCAGCCCCCGGCTGGCGAAGAATTATGCCTTCGGCGAGCGCTACGCCTTTCGCCTGCTCGTGCTTCAGTTAATCGGCATCGGCGCGGCGCTCGGTCTGGCGGGCGTGATCGTCGCCCTCGTCGGGGGGCAGCCGCTGCTGACGCTGCTCTACAGGGCGGAATATGCGCAGCAGATGGATGTCTTTGTCTGGCTTATGGTGGCTGCGGGCGTCTCTTACGTCGCCTCGTTCCTCGGCTACGGAATCACCGCTGCCAGAGACTTCAACGCGCAGGCCGTGATTTTTGCGATCTGCACCGCCTTGACGGTGCTGTTCAGCGCGCTGCTGATTCCGCAGTACGGCATTCTTGGCGCGGCCTGGGCGACGCTGGTCGTGAACGGCGTCCAGCTCATCCTGATGGGCTATCGTCAGTATGTCGTCATGCGCCCTGATCGCATGGTCAGGTCGCCTGCTCCGAGTCAGCCCGCCCGGCCTTGAACCCGGCGCGGTCGAACAGGCGGGATTTTGTAGGGCCGACTCGGCGGGCCGCCCCTACCACCCTCTGCCATCTCAGCCTTTGGGCGGATTGACTCGTTTTGCCGATTTATGCTACGCTGGAGACGGTTTTTCCTGACTCAGGAGGTGCGGGTTATGACAGGTCAACTGGAGATTGTTGTCAGCGTTATCGAGACTGAGCGCGCCCGCTAAATCGTCCTGCGTGAATCACAACTGAACAGGTGATCTTTCGCAGCCAGGGAGCGCTCTTGCCCCCTGGCTGTTTGCTGTCTGCGGCCAGCCGTCGTGGGGCGATTTGCGTCTCGCGGCGGCTTTTGATTCTGCCGCGTCAGCCTTCGGGTTCCGCCGCAGTGTTGGGGCGGTCTGATGGTGACTGGTGCCTATTAAAGTCGGCTCCTGTTCCCGCAAGTTGAGCTGGCTTCAGCCAGCTTCAGTTGACTTGCCGGAGGGCTTTCAGCCTCCGGCAGCATAGCCGGAATAATAAGACAAAGTCGGCCATCAGGTCGCTACGAAGAACATGACCTTCATTGCTCCCGACCCTCTCTCACCGCGCAGGGGTCGAAGCTGAGGGCGAAGTTTCACGCGATCAAACCAATCACAGGACACCAACATCTTGCTGTCAATCTCAAACCGCGAATCACTCAGCGGTAAAGTCTGGAAGAAAATGCTCGGCGCGTACACCGTCGAGAGCGACGGGCGCTTCATCACCTGTTCGATCTCGAATCGGCTGCGTAAGCATCTCGTCTACCCGTCCGCCGATCCGTCGTCGCTGGCGCATCGGGTGCAGGAAGTCAGGGACATCAAAACGGTCGATCCGATTGCCATCGGCGATGAAGTCCTGTTCGTCGATGCGGGCGCGGGCGCCGGTATGATTACCGACGTCATGCCGCGCGCCAACAAGCTGGTGCGTCCGGCGGCGGGCAAGAAGCCGGTCGAGCAGGTGATTGTCGCCAACATGGATCAGGTCATCACGGTCATGGCGGCAGCGCGACCGACGCCAAAATGGAACCTGCTCGACCGCTACCTTGTTGCCGCCGAATCGTCGGGGCTGGCGGCGCTGATCTGCATCACCAAGATCGACGCTGCTGAACTGGGCGAGATCGAGGCCGACCTCGACGTTTACCGCGCGCTTGGCTACGCCGTGCTGCTGACCAGCGCAGCGACCGGCGCGGGGATCGACTCACTGCGCGAGGCGCTGGCGAGGAAACGCTCGGTGCTGATGGGCAAATCGGGCGTCGGCAAGACCAGCCTGCTCAACGCCGTTCAGCCGGGACTCGGCGCGCGCGTTGGCAGCGTCGGTGAAGGCGAAGTCGGCAAGGGGAAACATACCACCACCAGTCTGGAAATGTTCCCGCTCGACGTCGGCGGCAGCATCGTTGATACGCCGGGGATGCGTGAGTTCGGCCTGCTGCTCGGCGAGGACGACGATCTCGCGCTCTACTTCCCGGAGATGCGCGATCTGGTCGGAAGCTGCCGCTTCGGCCTCGACTGCGCTCACGACAATGAGCCGGGCTGCGCCATCCGTCAGGCCGTCGAAGCCGGGCGCATCGACTCGCGCCGCTACGAGAGCTATCTGCACCTGCAAAAGGAGTCCGGGCGATGATCGAAGATGCTGTCTTTAGCGTCAGCCAGAACAAAGGGGACGCCGACTGGCAGTTCGTTCAGGGTCAGATCGCGCAGTTCAACTTCAGCCGCCAGCCCGCGCTGTTCGATCCCGATCAGGCCATGCCGGACATCGGCGTTTACCTGCGCGACGCCGCCGGTCAGATCGTTGCGGGCGCGCTGGCGGAGATTGAGTGGGAAGCGCTTCACATTCAATTCCTGTGGGTCGATCAGGCGCTGCGCGGGCAGGGCATCGGCACGGCGCTGCTCCGCCGGGTCGAGGACGAAGGGCGGGCGGCAGGGGCGAACTGGGCCTCGGTTTCAACCTATAGCTTTCAGGCCCCGGATTTCTACCGGCAGCGCGGCTACCGAGTCATCGGCCAGATGGATGGCCTGCCGCCCGGTCACGCCTGGATTCTCCTGCGCCGCGACTTCAACCGGTGACTGGAATCAAACGGGGACGACCGCGCTGCTCGTCCCCGCTCATGGGATGCAATGACCGCGACAAACGCTGCTGCTTCCTCATTCGTCACCCTGCTAAGGTTGCGAAGGGGGAGATTCATTCGCCTAGTATTGCAGCGGCAGGCTGGTACAGTCGAGGTTCAGGTATTGCAGAATCTGCTGGCCGGTCGGGACGTCGTTCGAGAAGTGGACGAACGCGCCGCTGACGATGCCGAGCTGGCCGCTCGGCAGCCCGCCGACGACGTAGCAGCCGTAGTATGAGACGATGCTGCCATCGGTGTGCTGGCCGACCAGCACGGCGGGCATCAGGCCGTTCAGGTAGCCGTGACCTGCCGACGCGCCGGTTTCATTGTAGGTTCCGAGGTAGGCGTCGGCATAGACGGTGTCCCCATAGCCGGAGACGAAGGCCGGGTACGGCGGGCGATAATCCTGCGCGGGCTGGCCGTTGGGCTTCGGGCCGGGGATCGGCTGGAGCCATCGGGCATAGGCGGTCGAGTAATTACGCTGGTTGATGCTGCCGTAGTAGTGACGCAGCATGGCGTAAGCGTCGGCAGCGTTGGCGCTCGGCGCAGGCGCGAATGTGACCGGGACGTTCCAGGTCGCAGGCGCGGCGCAGTTGATGTTCAGGTAGGCGTTGATCGTTATGGTGTCAGGCGTGCCGCCTGCCGGCATCGTGCGGACGTCGGCGCTGATAATCGACCAGTCTGTTGCAGCGCTGGCGCCTGCCTGAAGCTGGTAACAGCCCCAGAACCAGCGCGTGCTGCCATCGGTGTGATACGATGCCAGCACCACCGGCATCAGGCCGCCATTCGCGCCGGTTGCGCCGCCGGGCTGGAGCGCGCCGAGGTAGGCATCAACATGGTCGGTGTCGGCGTAGCCGCTGGCGAAGTCCTGGAGCGTCTGGCCGGGATTGACCCGGAAGGCATAGGCTCCGCTGTAATCCTTGAGGTTGATTGCGTTATAGAAGGCCAGCAGCGCGCCCTGCGGCGTCGGCGAGGTCGCAGGAATCGGTGTTTGCGCGGCGGCAGAACCGAAACTGAGAACGCCGATCAGCACGGCGGCAATCAGGCTCATCAGGGTGGTCAACTTACGGCTTAACACAGTCATAGCTCCTTCGTCCGTCAGGACATACTTACAATCAATATACGCCTGCTGCGCCGCCAATGTTCCCTGTCCGTGGGCCAACCGTCGGCTTGACGTTTCCTGATTGTTACATTCTCATCCGGGTTTTATCTGTTCAGGCTACAATCAGATTGTGACAATTAGAACAAGCAGCGGAGCAAGCTATGTGGAAGTATGTTGCGCTTGGCGTGGCCGCGCTGGCGATTGTGGTTTTCGGTTTCAGCCTGATCGACACGAGCCGCTCCAGCGGCACCGTCAGCGCCAGCGCTGTGCTGGCGGATGTCCGCATCGACTCGGCGGACTTTGCCCGCGCCATCGGGCCGTTCGACTGGCAGTTCCCGCGCGATTTCGGCCCGCATAACACCTTCCAGACTGAATGGTGGTATTACACCGGCAACCTCGCCGGTCAGGATGGCCGACGCTTCGGCTACCAGTTCACGATTTTCCGCCGCGCCATCACGCCCGACGAAACAGATACCGCGTCCGAATGGCGCACCAATCAGCTTTATCTGGCGCATTTTACCGTGACTGACGTCGCCGCGAGTCAG
>CAZZAO010000019.1:0-17564 GCA_964652205.1 uncultured Anaerolineaceae bacterium
ACGACGCCTATCTTCTCACCCTACTCACCACTATTTAAGACGCGATTGCCCTGGCCGAAAATCCACGAATAGTCAGTGTCGGCTAATAACCTGTCGAGGCGGAGTCGCGGGTATCCGTCAATTTCTCGCGTGATCGACCGGTCACAGGGATAATTGAAACCGTTCATCCGCAGTGATTTCGTTCCGACGGGCGCGATCAGGCAGCCATAAACAGCGAGTACGAATAATCGGGACAGATAGGGCATGATGATTATGAACGGCATACGAGGGGCGCGGACATGACCGGACTGGAAGCTATTTTTGAGCCACTACGGTTTGAACGGCTGCCTGCCGAGGCGCAGATCGCGCAGTCGCGCGCGTTTCTGGCGCGAATGCGCGAGCGCCGTACCGTCCGCGATTTTTCGTCGGAACCCGTGCCATTTGAACTGATCGAAAACGCGGTGGCGACAGCGGCAACCGCGCCGTCGGGGGCCAATCAGCAGCCGTGGACGTTCGTCGTCGTCGGCGATCCAGCGATCAAGCGCGCGATCCGGCAGGCAGCGGAAGCTGAAGAAAAGATCAGCTACGAACAGCGCATGAGCGAGGCGTGGCTCAATGCGCTCGCGCCGCTAGGCACCGACTGGCATAAGCCGCATCTTGAGGCAGCGCCCTACCTGATCGTCGTGTTCGCGCAGGCTTACGGCCTTGATGCAGCCGGGCAGAAGGTCAAACACTATTACGTCAGCGAGTCGGTCGGCGTCGCGGTCGGGATGCTGCTTTGTAGCCTGCACTGCGCCGGGCTGGCAGCCCTGACGCACACGCCCAATCCGATGGGCTTTCTGAGCGACATCCTCGGTCGCCCGCCCAATGAGCGCGCCTATGTGGTCATTCCCGTCGGCTATCCCGCGCTGGACGCGACCGTACCAGCTATCACCAAAAAGCCGCTGTCTGAGGTCTTAGTGCGCGTTTAACCGATTGTATTGGCGGAGAATGTCACGCAGTCGGTCGTGTGGCAGCGCCGGAACCGTCGTGCCGTTGATTCCAGTCATCGTCCTGGCGGCCACGAGCGCGTTGACAATCGCTTCTTCAGTCGCTTCGACGGTCGCGCCGAAGTAAGGCGAGAGCGTGTCGTTGGGCAGCATGTCGAGCTGCGCCATGCCCTGCCGACCTGCCGCGCCGCTGTTGGCGGTCGAGAAGGCAAGGAAGATGTCGCCGGATGTGTTTTCGCCCAGCCCGCCGACGCGCCCGATGCCAAGCGGGACGCGCCGCGCCAGCCGCTTGAGCTGATGCGGCAGCAGCGGAGCGTCAGTCGCCACGATGACGATGATCGAGCCTGTACCCTGACTGGCGTCCGGCGGCGTCCAGTCGGCTAATTCTCGACCGACCGGGACGCCCGCAATCGTCAGCAGGTCGCGCGCGCCGTGGTTGGCCTGCACCAGCACGCCGACTGTGTAGCCATCCGGCAGGACGCGCGAGGCCGTGCCGATTCCGCCTTTGAAGCCGTGACAGACCATCCCGGTTCCGCTGCCGACTCCGCCTTCTTCCGGCGGGTGGGTCGTGGCGGCGTCGAAGGCTTCAAAGACGTGCTGTGCTGTGACGTGCTGGCCGTTGACGTCGTTCAGCCGTCCATCGTAGGTTTCGGCGACCACCGGCAGCGACCACCAGACAAACGGGCGAATCGGGTCGTAGAGGCCGCGGTCGCGCTGCCACGCCACAATCGCGTCACGGACGATGCCGACGCTGTGCGTATTGGTCAGACCGATAGGGCCTTCGAGGAAGCCCGACTCCTCGATCCAGTGCGTGCCGGTCATCTCGCCGTTGCCATTGAGGCTGTAATAGGCGGCGAAGACCGCGTCGTAGACCGGCCCACGCGGCAGCACGACCGTGACGCCGGTACGCACCGGCCCCTGACCGACGATCAGCGGGCCGTCACCGGAAATCAGTGTTTTGTGGCCGACATGGACGCCGCTGACGTCGGTGATGGCGTTGTGTAGCCCCGGCGTGCCGGAAAACGGAATGCCCAGATCGCGGGCGCGAATGGTTGACATTGGGGATGAGCCTTTGGCGATTTATTGCCATGCTGCCAGTGGCTCAAAGCCACTGGCTACGATTTCAGGAGTCTCGAAAGCGGGCTGAAGCTAGCTCGTGTTCTTCTCGCCTGATGAACTTCGATAGCCCACTTCGGTAATCATGTTGCCCGCAGGTTCACTGCCGACCTCGAACGTCAAAATTGATCAGAGGATGAAGTTGTTTTGCTGGCCTCGCTCGAATGGGCAGGCCTAACCGTTGCGAGCTGGCTTCAGCCCGCTTTCGGCTGCCTTTCCTTCGTCGCCCGATGCTTTAGCTTCGGGCGAAAGGGGCGCAGAAGCTATCCTTCTCGCCGATATGGCTTGAGCAGCGCCGCCGGATACGAGGCGTTCCGTCCGGCCAGCGCCAGCACGACAATCGTAATCACGTAGGGCAGGGCCAGCAGCGCCTCGTAGGGAAGCTGGACGCCTTCGGCCTGCAAGCGAAGCTGAAGCGCCTGCAATGCGCCGAACAGCAGCGCCCCGCCGAGCACGCGGCTCGGCTTCCAGTTGCCGAAGATGACGATGGCGATGGCGACCCATCCGCGCCCATTGACGATCCCCTGCGCGAACGCGCCCAACTGCGCCAGCGACAGGAACGCGCCCGCCGCGCCCATCAGCGCGCCGCCGAGCATCAGCGCCAGATAGCGGATGGCATAAACGTTGATCCCGGCCATATCGGCGGCTTCCGGGTTCTCGCCGACCGCGCGAATCCGCAGGCCGATAGTTGTTCGCGTCAGCATCCAGCCGAGAACCGGCACCAGCAGCAGCGCAGCATAGGTCAGCCAGTACTGGCTGAGGATCGGTTCCAGCGGCGTTCCCGGTAGAATCGTCCACTGCGGGATGCCGTGTTCGAGTGACGGCGGGTTGGTCGCGCCGCCGTAACGCAGCCGAAAGAGATACAGCGCCAGCCCGGTCGCAAACAGCGTGATGCCGAGGCCGGAGACGTGTTGATTCAGCCCGAATGTCACCGACAACAGACCCATCAGCGCGCCGAGCGCCGCGCCGGTCAGCAGCGCTGCGACCAGCCCGACAGCCAGCGAGCCGCTCACCTGGGCGACCAGAAAGCCGATGAAAGCCGAGAGCATCATCGTCCCTTCGATGCCGAGGTTGAGAATCCCGGCGCGTTCGACGATGGTTTCTCCCAGCCCGGCCAGCAGCAGCGGCGTCGCAATCCGCAGCGTCGCGCCGACGACCGTCGTGATAAATTCAATCATCGCGTTCTCCAGCGGGGACGGTAGCGGTTGAGCAGCAGCACGGCCAGCGTCACCAGCAGCAGCATTGCCTGAATCACATCGCCTAGATAGGTCGGCACTTTGAGCGTCCGGCTCGACGCCAGCACGCCGTTTTCGACCAGCGCCAGAAACAGCGCTGCCAGCCCGACTCCCGGCGCGGTCAGCGCGCCGAGCGTGGCGACGATGATACCGGTGTAGCCGTAACCGGGCGACAGATCGACGATCAGTTGATGCTGCCGCCCGGCGATTTCACTCACGCCCGCTAACCCGGCGATGCCGCCGCTGACCAGCGCCGCTGCCAGCATGACGCTGCCGACGCGCACGCCCATAAAACGGGCGGCGTCCTTGCCCATGCCGACCGCGCGCAGTTCCAGCCCGAAGCGTGTCCGCGTGAAAATCCACCACAGGGCAACCAGTGCGGCAGCGGCCACGATGATGCCAAAATGGATTCGCGTGCGCGGGATCAGCACCGGGAACATGGCCGATTGAGCGATTTCCGGCGACTGCGGCCAGCCGCTGACCGGGTCGCGCCACGGGCCATTGAGGATGGCGCTGACGAAAAACAGCATGACCGAGTTGAGCAGCAGCGTCGTCACGACTTCGTCAACTTGCAGCTTGACTTTGAGCAGCGCGGGAGGCAGCGCCCACAACGCGCCCGCCAGAAAACCGCCGACGATCATGATCGGGATGGCGAGAAGCTGCGGCACGTTCGTCAGCACCGTGCCGAGCCACGCCGCAGCCAGCGCGCCCGCGTACAACTGACCTTCCGCGCCGATGTTGTAGTAGCCGCTGGCGAAGGCGAAAGCCACCGAGACGCCGGTCAGAATCAACGGGGTTGACTGAAAGATGATCTCCGCGCGCGCCGAGGACTTCGTCAGCGGGACGATCAGCAGTTGATTGAACGCGCTGATCGGGTCGGCTCCGGCCATTACGATGAAGACGCTGGCGAGCAGGAAGGTCAGCAGGATCGAGATGATCGGGATCAGGCCGCGCAGCCACAGTGGAGCCGAGCCGCGCTCAAAGCGAATGCCTAACATAAAGGCCCCTGAAAGCAGGACTGAAGGCCGAGGAAAGGTTGAGGCGAAGGCATATTTATCCCCTGCTGCTGCTCGTGATGAATAGCGCGCTCAGACAATCGGTTCATCGCTCGGCACATCAGATTCAGGCTCGCTCCAGGCGACTTCATTCGCTTCTCGCCCTGAGGGAGAGAGGTTGGGGGTACGGGCATGGACGGAAGCCCCCGCCATCAGCAGCCCGATCTTCTCGACATCGGCGTTTTCAGCCGTGAAGCCGCCGACAATCCGACCCTCGTAGATGACGAGGATGCGATCACTGAGCGCCCGGACTTCCTCAAGGTCTTCCGAGATCAGCAGCACCGCCGCGCCACGCTTCTTTTGCTCGATCAACTGGCTGTGGACGTACTCGGTCGCGCCGACGTCGAGGCCGCGCGTCGGCTGTGCCGCGACGACCACAATCGGATTTTGCGACAGCGTCCGCGCCAGAATGATCTTCTGGATGTTGCCGCCGCTCAACGTGCGGGCGCGGTCGCCCGGTTTCGCCTTAATCTGGAAGTCGCGGATTAACCGCTCGGCATCGGCGTTCATCCGGCGCTGATCGAGGTGTCCGGCGCGCGTGTACTGGTCGATGTGCTCCAGTGTCAGGTTCTGCGCTACGCTCAGATCGCCGATCACGCCTTTCAGCCGGTCTTCAGGAATCCGACCGACTCTGGCGCTGTTGAAGACGCGCGGGCTGCCGAGCGGCAGCGATTGCCCGCCGACGATCACCTGACCGCTGTCGGGCCGAATCATGCCGTCGAGGATGCCGATCAGCTCCGATTGGCCGTTCCCCGCCACGCCTGCGATGCCGACGACTTCGCCTTCGTCCACCGTCAGGTCGATGCCGCGCAGCACCTCGACGCCGCGCCAGTCGGTCAGCTTCAGCGCCTTGACTTCGAGCGCGACCTTCGGGCTGACACGGTGATCGGTGTTGCGGTTGACAATCACGGTCGGACGCCCGACCATCAACGTGGCTAGCTCGACCGGGTTGGTGGCCTTCGTCTCGACCGTCCCGACGACTTTACCGAGTCGTAGGACCGTCACCCGCTGGCTGATCGCCATCACTTCTTCGAGGTGATGCGTGATGATGATGACCGACAACCCCTCGGTTTGCAGGTGGCGCAAAGTCTCGAACAAGCTGGCGGCATCCTGCGGAGTCAGGACGGCGGTTGGTTCGTCGAGGATCAGAATCCGGCACTGACGGTAGAGCGCCTTCAGAATTTCGACGCGCTGCTGCTGCCCAACCGCCAGATCGCGGACGCGCGCCTGCGGGTCGATGTGGAAACCGTAACGCTGCGCGGTTGCGAGGATGCGGGCGTTGATCTCGGCGCTGCGGACGAGCGCGCCGCCCTCGTAGCCGAGGACGACGTTTTCGGCGACGGTCAGCGGCGGCGCGAGCGAGAAGTGCTGCGAGACGAACCCGATGCCGTGGGCGATGGCATCGGCGGGCGACTTCAGGCGTACCGGCTGGTCTTCGATCACGATCTCGCCCTCGTCCGGCTGATACAGGCCGTAGAGGGTTTTCATCAGCGTGGTCTTGCCTGCGCCGTTTTCGCCGAGCAGCGCGACGACCTCGCCGCGCTCGACGGTCAGATCGACGCTGCTGTTGGCGATCAGCGCGCCGAAGCGCTTGGTGATGCCCTTCATCTGGATGACAGGGGCCATGTAGGGGATTCCTGAAAGACGACCTCACCCCCAACCCCTCTCCGCAAGCAGCGAGGGGAGCCAAATGCGCTTCTTATTCCCCCTCTCTGTTTACGGAGAGGGGGTTAGGGGGTGAGGTCGGAAGGCTGAACCGTAAAAGACTCTCAACAGCGTCTAGCTCGAAGCCGTGGCCTCGGCGACCGGAGTCGCTTCGACCGCGTCGGCGGGCGACGTCTCGTTGATATCGACGCGGAACAGGCCCTTGCGGATCTCATCCTCGCGCTGCTTGACCAGTTCGAGAATCTTCGGGTCGAGCTTGCTCTCGAAGTCGTGGAACGGGGCGAGCGACGCGCCGCCCTTCGCCATCATCGAGAAATCCTTCAAGTCCTGCGCGGTGTAGACACCTGCCGAAACTGTCTTAAGGACGTATTCGATGGTCGGCGTCATGTTCCAGACCGGGCCGGTCACAACCGTATCAGGCGCAACCTCGCTCTGGTCGGCCATGTTGCCGATGGCATAAACGCCCTTTTCCTTCGCGGCATCGATCACGCCGTCGCGCTCGGCGTAAAGCACGTCCGCGCCTGCGTCAATCTGGGCGAGCGCGGCTTCTTTGGCCGTCGGCGGGTCGAAGAAGCTGTTGATGAAGCTGACGCGCACTTCGGCGTCCGGCTTGACTTCCCTGACGCCCTGAGTGAAGGCGTTGACCAGACGGTTGACTTCGGGGATCGGCATGGCCGCGACTACGCCGACGATCCCGCTCTTCGTCAGCGAGCCAGCGACCAGCCCGCTCAGGTAGGCAGGCTCATGAATCCAGTTGTCGAAGACCGACAGGTTCGGGTCAGATGGGCCGTAGCTGGAGCCAAAGACGAAGGCGATTTCCGGGTAATCGGCGGCGACGGCGCTGACGGCCTGCTCGTTGCCGAAGGCATCGCCGAAGATGATGTCGGGATGATTGTCCTCGGCTTCGGCGCGCAGGGCGGTTTCCATGTCGCCGGAGTAGCCGAGGTTGTCGACATGGGTATACTCGATCTCACCTGCGTCGGCTGCCTTTTGCAGCGCGGCGTGGATGACGCCGTCCCACGGCTCCTCAATCGGCGTGGCATACGCGCCGAACACCTTGAGCTTCTTGTCCTGAGCCTGGGCCGTCAGGGTGGCTGACAGCGCGAGCATCAAGCCAAGCGACAGTAAAATTGACCAAAACCTCTTCATCATGTTCTCCTACAGTGCTATAGTTGTCTGAATTAATCTTAATGTATCGTTATTTGCGCGGCATAGCCGAACGCTGCCAGAAGTATACGCGATTTTTTGGCATAATTCACTAAGGCATAGGAGTTTGATATGGCCGATTTGATCCTTCGCGGCGCGCGCGTCCACGGCAGCCCATCCGCCGTCGATATTGGCATCCGTGGCGGCGTCATCGAGCAGATTGCCGAACATATTCAGGAAACGGCAGCGCGTGAGCTGGACTGCGCGGGCAGGCTGGTGACGCCGCCGTTCGTCGAGTCGCACATCCATCTCGACTCGGTGCTGACGGCGGGGCAGCCGCGCTTCAACCAGAGCGGGACGCTGTTCGAGGGGATTCAAATCTGGGGCGAGCGCAAAAGCTCGCTGACGCGCGAAGATGTGCTAACGCGGGCGCGTGAGGCGCTCAGGCTGATGGCGGGGCAGGGCTGCCTCTACGTCCGCACCCACGTCGATGTGACCGAGCCGCGCCTGATCGCGCTCGACGCGCTGCTCGAACTGCGTGAGCAGGTGAAGGGCTGGACGACGCTGCAAATCTGCGCCTTTCCGCAGGACGGCATCTACTCACGCAGGGAAAATGACGGGCTGCTCGAAGAAGCGCTCAGGCGCGGCGCGGATGTGGTCGGCGGCATCCCGCATTACGAACTGACGCGCGAGGACGGCGTCCGCTCGATAGGCCGCATCTTCGATCTGGCCGAGCAGTACGACCGGCTGATTGACGTTCACTGCGACGAGATCGACGACGATCAGTCGCGCTTCGTCGAGGTGATCGTGGCTGAAGCGATCAAGCGCGGCGGCGGTGAGCGCGTCAGCGCCAGCCACACGACCGCCTTCGGCTCGTACAACGATGCTTACGCCTACAAGCTGATGGGCTTCATCCGCCGCACCAGCGTCAACTTCATCGCCAACCCGCTCATCAATATCACCTTACAGGGGCGGATGGATACTTACCCGAAGCGGCGCGGCCTGACGCGGATCAAGGAGTTGTGGCAGAACGGCGCGAACCTCAGCGTCGGTCAGGACTGCATCTACGACCCGTGGTACATCTTCGGCAACGGCAGCATGGTCGGCGTGGCGCACATGACCGCTCACGTGGCGCAGATGACCGGCCCGGCAGAAATCGACGCCTGCTTCGACATGGTGACGACCGGCGGCGCGAAGTCGCTAAACCTGAACGATTACGGGATTGCGGTCGGCAACCCGGCCAACGTCGTCGTCCTCGATGTGCCGGATGCCTTCAGCGCGCTTCGCTATCAGCCCTCGCCGCGCTACGTCATTTCACGCGGCAGGCTCATCGCCGAGACGATCCCCGCGCAGACGACGGTCACTGTCGAATAGCCGGAGCCTTCGTCGGGACACGATGCATCGTGTCCGCGTGAAAATAACAGATGTATATGGGTAAATGCGGAAATGAAAACGGGCCTGATGCCTCAAGCCCCGGTGAGAATAGGCGCGATGGTCGAGCCTCTCACCGCCCCATCCAGCCGCCGTCGATGGTGAGCAGCGTCCCGCTGACGTAATCGGACGCGCGTGAGGCGAGGTAGACGACCGCGCCTTTCATATCGTCGGGGCTGCCCCAGCGGCCTGCTGGAATCCGGTCGAGGATCGCCTGATAGCGCGCCGGGTCGTTGACCAGCGCTTCCGTCCCATCGGTGACGACGTAACCGGGCGCGATGGCGTTGACCTGCACGCCTTTGCCCGCCCACTCGTTCGAGAACGCCTTGACGAGCTGGGCGACGCCGCCTTTGGCTGCCGTGTAGGGCGGGACGGTGATTCCGCCCTGAAAACTGAGCAGCGATGCTGTGAAGATCACTTTGCCGGAGCCGCGTTCGAGCATCCGTCTGCCGAATTCGCGCGCCAGAATGAACTGCGCCGTCAAATTGATCTCAATCAGCCGATCCCAGTCCTCGTCGGCGTAGTCGGCAATCGGCGTCCGTTTTTGCGCGCCCGCGTTGTTGACGAGAATATCGACGACCGGAAACCGTCGGTTGACCCGCTCGATCAGGCTGTAGACGTCGGCGCGGTCGGCGAAGTCGCAGCGAAAGCCGGTGAACCTGCGGCCCGAAGCAATGACCGCGCGCTCGACGTCGCTGCCGTGTTCTTCCTGTCCGGCGCTTGCGCCGATGATATCGGCTCCGGCTTCGGCCAGCGCGACCGCCATCGCCATGCCGAGGCCGCGTCGCGCCCCCGTCACCAGCGCCGTCCTGCCGGTCAGATCAAACATTTCAGAGAGATGCACTCGGTACTCCTGCGGGGCATATCGCCGGCGGCTCAAAGTCACCGACTGCGAAAATAGGCCGCCGAATGGCTGATGCAGATGAACAAAGTAAAAGGCAAAACCGGGCCTAATGCATCAAGCTCCTACAGTCTTCCGAGCGCGTGCGAACCTTTTACGGCGGGCGCGAAAAATCGCGCCCCGACGGAAGACTGGTCTGGTTTACCTGATTAAGTGGTCTATCTTCATCAGCCAGCTCGGCGCAGATACAAAACAGGCTTTCCATCGTACAACTTTCGCCCTGTCCCTACCGGGAGAGGGGCTGGGATGAGGGACAACTCTAATCCGTGTGGAACACCTCGACCAGCTCGACCATGCTCTCGTCGGCGTGCAGCCCGCCGAGATTCTCGAAGTACGGGGCCATAAATTCCTGCCATTTGGCGTTGATCGGCTCAGTTGTCATGCCTGCCTGCGACGCCTGCAAGCTTTCCTCAGCCTCGAAGTAGCCGAACAGCAGGCCATCCTCGCGGGCGAAGATGCTGTAGTTCCGCCAGCCCGTCCGCCGCAGCGCGTCGAGCATTTCCGGCCAGACGGCCTCGTGATGCCGCTTATACTCGTCCAGAAGCTCCGGTTTCACCTTGAGCAGAAAACCAATCCGTTTCATGGGGCTTATCCTTTAATCGCTGATGCTGCGGCATGACTGCGCTATGCCGCAGATGAGGGCGACCTAGAGCGCATCGACCGAGAATGGCTGGCCGTCTGTCGCCGCCGAGCGGTAGGCGGCATCGAGCAGTTCGACCACGCGCATCCCGATCTCGCCGGGCGAGTAGTTCGGCTGACGACCGAGAATGACCTGCACCAGATTGTTCGCCGTTTCTTCCTGAGGATAGGTCGTGCCCGCCGGAAGCGGATCGTAATGCTCTTCGCGGCCATCTTCGTAGCGGACGGTCATGCTGCCGTCGATCTGTTCGAGCTTGAGATGACCGCGCTCACAGAACACCCGCAGCTCAAGGCTGCCCGGATCGCCAACGCCGATGTTGCCGGTGCTGCCCAGCACCCCGACCGCCGGACGTCCACCGACCGGCTTGAAGCGGACGGACATCGAGTCGGCCACGTCAACAGCCAGCCCGAAGTTTTCCATGAAGCTCGACACGCGATCCGGGACGAGGCCGGTGACGAAGAACAGCGTCCCGGCGGAATGAGTCACTTGCAGCACGCCCTGACCGCCGCCCGATAGTTTGGGATCAGAATAGGCGGTGCCGGGGCCGGTCACGGGATAGCCAAAGACCGGCGCATAGGCTTGATCGTTGCCACGCAAGAACTCAATCACCATCGACGAGAACAGACATGAGACGTATTGAATCGGGCCGAGGACTCCCGACTGGATGATTTCGCGCGCTTTGCGACTGCGCTCGGTGTAATGCCACGGATAGCCGATAATCAGCTCGACGCCTTGATCTCTGGCAAGCTGCACCAGCTCGCGCGCTTCAGACGCTTTGAGCACCATCGGCTTTTCCATCAGCACATGCTTGCCCGCCTTGAGCGCGGCTTTTGCCACTTCGTAATGAGTGCTGTGGTTGGTGGCGACGATCACGCCATCGACGTCCGCTTTCGCCAGCATCTCCTCGACGCTGGTGTACTTCTCGAAGGGGCCGTAGGCGTCGTGGGCCTTGTCGAGCATTTCCGGTCGGCGGTCGACGGCGGCGACGATTTCCGCGTCGGGATTCTTCTTCAGCGAAGGAAAATGGGCCGTCGTCGACCACCAACCCGCGCCGACGATAGCGATTCGAGCTTTTTTATTTGCCATGACTCTCTACCTTCTCAAAAGTATCCGTTAATTCGTCGTCCTGCTCAACAGCCGCCGGAGATAAGCTACATTTTCGGCGGCCACGGCGAGATCGTCCGGCCAGTCGGTGTACAGGTTGGCGATCTCGACAAAGAATGTGCCGCTGTAACCCGCTTCGATCAGGATGTTGTAAAAGCCGGGCAGATCAAGCTGACCCTTGCCGAGCGGCGCGTTCGGCCACCAGCCATTCGAGTCGGCGGTATCGCCCCTGTAAAGGACATCCTTGAAATGTACCATGCGGATCAGCGGCGCGGCCAGCCGGGCCGCTTCGAGCAGGTTGTCGCCCGTGCGGATCGAGTTGACGTTGTCGAAGCACAGGCCGACGTTCGGCTCGCCCGCGCCATCGATAATTGCTACCACGTCCGCAACTTTGAGATCGGCGTGGTTCTCGACGGCAATCGTCAGGCTGTAGCGCGCGGCTTCCTGCGCGATCTCGCGGATAATCGGCGTGAGTCTAACGCGCCGTGGCCCGGCGGGGGAGTGGAACATCGCCGGTTCGCCGCAGACGATCCGCAGCATCGAGCAACCGAGCGCGCGCGCCAGGTGAATCGCTTCCATGGCCGCCGCGACTTTTGCCGGGTTCAGACCGCCTTCGAGGCCGCTGCGATGGCCCCACGCCAGCGTTGGCGTCAGGCGCGCGTCGGCCAGTTTTTGCCGCAGCGCTGCGGCGCCGTCAGCGTCAAGCGGCGGCAGATAGACTGTTTGCAGCGAAACGGCATCGACGCTCAGATCGACCGCGTGATGAATGGCGTCCTCGACCGTCCACGGAGTCGGCAGGTCGAGCGGCTGCTCGAAGCGCGTCGGGTCGCCGAAGTAGCGATGATAGCTGTAGCTGTCGATGCCGATTCTGGGAGTCATCGCGCCAGCCATCCGCCATCGACCGGCAGGATAATGCCGTGAACGTAATCCGAGGCGTGTGAGGCCAGAAAGACCGTCGCGCCATCGAGGTCATCGGCGTTGCCCCAGCGTCCGGCGGGCAGCCGCGCCAGAACCTGTTCGGCGCGCACCGGGTCTGTCCAGATATGCCTGTTGAGGTTGGTCTTCATGTAACCGGGCGCAATCGCATTGACATTGACGCCGAACGCGGCCCACTCGTTCGCCAGCGCTTTGGTCATCTGGGCGACGCCGCCCTTGCTGGCCGCGTAAGCTGCCGCCCGAAGTCCGCCAGAGAAACTGAGCATCGAGGCAATTGTGATGATCTTGCCGTAGCCGCTGGCGATCATCTGCTTGCCGGCCAACTGGCACAACTGAAAGACCGAGTTGAGGTTCGAGTCGACGACAGCGTTCCAGTCGTCGAGCGAGGTGTCGAGCGACGGCGCGGAGCGGACAATGCCGTGGCTGCAAATCAGAATATCGACGCCGCCGAGCTTTTCGACGGCGGACGCAAACCCATCGGCGATAGCTTCGCGCTCGCTCAGGTCGGCGCGGACGGTCGCCAGCGGACGAGCTGCCGTGCCGATCTGGTCGGCGGCGCGGTCGATGCTGTCCGAACGGCCAATCAGCGCGACGCTCGCTCCGGCGCGGTAGAGCGCCCCGGCCATTGCGCTGCCGAGCGTTCCGCCGCCGCCGGTGACGATGGCTCGACGTCCGCTCAGGTCAAATAAGTCATTCATTCGCTTATCCCGTGATGCAGTCCAGACCCCTCAAAAGCCATGACCAGCGCGAGCCGCGCTGCAATATTTTGCGTCGGCCTGAGGATGGACTTTGCGAATTAAAACCGGCTGTTCGACCTCACTTCCCACTCCTATGCGATCTCCGGCTCCTGCCGAACAAAAACGTTCGGCACGCTGCGCCGCAAGCAGAGAGGGGGAGTCCGGTCTGTGGGTCGATATCATCGCGTTATTTTTGTAAAGACCATCATCATGCCGCTACAGACTTATTGCTCCACGATGCTCTATGCTTTTCCCGGCTCTCGGCTCTATTCTTTCCTCAGGTAATTCGCCAGCGCGGTGGCGGCTTTCTCCAGATGCTCCTGCATCGCCTGACCGGCTTGCTCGGCGTCGCCTTTGTCGATGGCGTCGAGGATGCGCTGATGCTCCGGGATGACCTTGCTGACGCGGTTCGGCAGGACGAACAGCGCGTCCCACGGCGATTTGATCCACAGCGTCTTAATGATCTGCTCAAGCTGTGGCAGCCCGGCAGCGGCGTAAATCAGCATGTGAAAGTCGCGGTTGATACGCGACACCGGGCTGCGGTCACGCTGGCGGTCGTCGGTTCCGGCGCTGGCGAACGCGGCCAGATCGTTCTGAAGCTCGTGCAGGCGGCGGACATCGCTGATTTTCAGGTTGTGGATGCCTTCGCGCGTCGCCAGTCGTTCCACCACGCCGCGAATGAGGTACACTTCGCGCACGTCATCAACCTTGACTTCGGCAACCTGCACGCCGCGATAGGGGCTGTGGCTGAGAACGCCTTCGGCAACTAACTGCTGAATGGCTTCACGGATCGGCGTCGCGCTGACCTTGAAACGCTCGGCTAGCTCTTCCTGCGGCAGGCGCTCGCCGGGCAGCAGCTCGCCTGACAGGATGGCGTCGCGTAAAATCTCGACCATCACGTCTTTTTTCGTCCGCTGGGTGAGGTTAATTTTGCGGCTCATAATGACGCGCGGCCTGCGCGGCTCCCAAAGTCTAGTCGGCTCAAAACCTGCCGCCGTTCCTTGACAGATTATACCGGCGGCTCGTATTATATATAATGTGCAGTCGATTATATAATTCTTTTCGCAGAATGCGCAACCTGGGCCTCGTACAGGATTCTTATTTTGTCAAGGTAGTCGCTGAACAATCTCGTGACTGCTTTTGGAATAAAAGGAGCTTCGATTGCTACGCCTGGTGATCTCCAGTTATTCATTTGAAGCCATTCCCTTCGATGGCACGCTCGCCGTCTGCCAGTCGATGGGCATGAAGGGCGTCGATATCTCGGCGTTTCACGGTCGTGGCAACGGCGGCTTCGAGCCGGACGAGATTGGCGCAGAGCCGCAGAAATGGGCCGATAATGTCAGGTCGCGCCTCGATAGGTATGGTCTGGATGCGGTCGATTTCTTCCCGCAGTTCGCCACCAGCTTTGACCTTCGCTCGATGAACGATCCCGACCCTGCCGTCGTCGCGCCGAATATTCAGGCGTTTCGCGGTCTGGTCGAGTTCGCCAGAAAGGTTGGCTTTCGCGGCATCACTGTGCTGCCCGGCATCGACCACGAAGGGCGCACGAGAGAGCAGAACCTCGACGCTGCCGCCGTGACGCTGCGTGAGCTGGTCAAGATCGCCCACGACAGCGGTATTCACCTGATGTTCGAGGCGCACATGGGATCGCTGACCAACACGCCGGAACTTGCCATCGCGCTCATCGAGCGGACGCCCGGCCTCAAAGTCACGCTCGATTATTCCCATTTCCTGCTCCAGTATATCCCGGTTGAGCGGATCGAAAAGCTCCACCCTTATACCGGTCATTTCCATATTCGCCAGTCGCGCCCCGGCAGGCTGCAAACGCGCTTTAAGGATGGTACGCTCGACTTCGTCGACATCGCCCACAAGCTCGAAGCGGTGGGCTATGACGGCGTGATGTCGCTGGAGTACGTTTACGGTGACTGGTATGACATGAACAATATGGACGTGCTGGCCGAGTCAGTAGCGACCAAAAACGCGCTTGCGCCCTATTTCCGCATCGACAGGTAAGGGAAGCCATTATGCTGCTTGAAAACCGGGTTGCTATCGTCACTGGAGCCGGACGAGGCATCGGCGCGGCAACGGCCAGACGGTTGGCGCAGGAAGGCGCGAAGGTCATTGTCTCCGACATCGACTCTGACGTGGGGAGTGCTGTTGCCGACGAAATCCGCCAGGCGGGCGGCACGGCTGAATTTCTGCGCTGCGATGTCTCTAAGCCTGCCGAGGACGAACAGCTTGTCCGCGATACGGTCGCCAGATTTGGCAAGCTCGATGCCCTCGTGAACAATGCTGGCGTCGCGCCGCGCATCTCGATTGAAGACATGACCGAAGAATGGTTCGACCGGCTGATGAATATCAACCTCAAGTCGATCTTTTTCCTGACCCGCGCTGCCGCTGAAGTCATGAAGCCCAATCACTATGGCCGTATCGTCAACCTTAGCTCGACCGGCGGACGGATCGGCGGCGTCATCAATTCCACTGTCTACGGCTCGACCAAAGCGGGCATTCTCGCTATGACCAAATCGTTCGCGCGCCATTACGCGCCTTACAACATTCTGGTCAACGCGGTTGCTCCGGGCGCGGTCGAGACGCGGCTGATGACCAACATGAGCAAGGAGTCACTCGATAACGTGATCGAGGCAGCCCCGCTTAAGCGGCTGGCTGACCCGGCGGAGATCGCCAGCGTCATCGCCTTTCTGGCGTCCGAGCAGTCATCATGGATGACCGGTTCGACGGTCGATGTCAACGGCGGGACATTGATGTTGTAGCGTTTACTGCCGGAGGCTAAAGCCATCCGGCAGGGCCAATGAAGTCGGCTTCAGCCGACTAAAACCCTGCGAACTTAACCGCTATGGAGCCAGCTTTCGCTGACTTTCAGAAATTGGGTGTGCTGCCGGAAGACTTCCAGCTTCCGGCGACCGCCGACAAACTTAAATTCACCGCGATAAGCACCTTACTTCTGAGCCTTTTCCCCCTCGCCCTGAGGGAGATAGGTTGAAAGTGAGGGTATTCAGAAAGTGAACAGACAGCCCATGAAAATCAAGTCAGTAGAGGCTTTCCCGCAGCGCTATCAAGAGCCGAACGACCGCCTGATGTGGCGGCACGTCACGCTGTGCAAGATTACCTGCGACGACGGCACGTTCGGCTGGGGCGAGTGCATCTCACAGTGGCCGGAAGCGGCGCTGGCGGTCAAGACACTGATCGAGCGCGGGCTGGCACAGGTCTTGATCGACCGCGACCCGCTCGACAATCACGCGCTGTTTCTGGCGATGAAGGATCAGAGCTGGTGGTACGGCGATACCGGCATGGCGATGTTCGCCCTGAGCGCCTGCGATATGGCGCTCTGGGACTTGAAGGGCAAGATTCTCGGCCTGCCGGTTCATCAACTGCTCGGCGGCAAGCTGCGCGACAAAGTCCGCGTCTGCGCCAGCACGCATCCATCGAAGGCCAGCATTGACGAGCTGGCGAAAGAGCTGGCCGACCATGTCGCCAACGGCTACACCTGTGTCAAAGTCGGCTTCGGCAAGACTGGCGAGGCCAACCTCGGCACCGACCCGCGCCGTGATGTCGAGTACGTCAAGGCCGTTCTCGACGCTATCGGCCCGAATGCTGATTTCATCGTTGATGTCGGCAAGAAGACCAAATGGGACGCGGCGACGGGCATCCGCCAGACGCGCCTGTTTGAGGAAGCGGGCGGCCTGCTGTGGATCGAAGACCCGTTCCTGCCCGATAACACCGAAGCCTATCAGCGCCTGCGTAACGCTATTCAGACCCCCATCGGTCTGGGCGAGCGTAACTGGACAGTCGCTGACTACAAGCGGATGATTGATGCGGGCATGGGCGACATCTTTCTGGTTGATCCGGGGCGCGTGGCCGGAATCACCGGCTATAAGGAAGTCATCGACCTGACGGTAGCCGCGCAGCACCACATCAATTCGCACTCGTGGAGCAGCGCCATCAACACGGCGGCGGCGCTCCACCTGACCGCGACCGCGCCGAATTACATCATCTTCGAGCTGAAGCCGCTGCCGAGTCCGCTTCAATACGAGCTGGTCTCCGAGCCGTTCGAGCAGCAAGGCGGTTGGCTCGAAGTGCCGAACAAGCCCGGTCTGGGCGTCGATGTCAACGAAGCGGTCGTCCAGAAGTACCTGTTTACCTAGATTGAGAGTCGGAGCCGACGCTGAGATCGGCCCCGCCTACGGAGTACACGTATGAAGATCACTCAAGTCGAAGTCATTCCTCTGGAGCGGAAGCTCGAATCGCCGTTTGAGGGCGGCACCTATCGCATCGTCAACCGTAACACGCTGGTCACGCGCATCTATTCCGACGAGGGGTTGATCGGCGAAGCGTTTGGCGGCGACGAGGATATGACGCAGGCGCAGGTCGTCTCGCTGATCCGCGATCACTTCGCGCCGATGCTGGTCGGGCAGGACCCGCGCCAGAACGAACTGCTCTGGGACAAGATGTTTTACAACAAGATTGACCTCGGCAACCGTGGCCTGCACATCCTCGACCTGCACAATCGCGGCATTCTGACGCAGGCGGTTGCCGCTGTCGATAATGCCCTCTGGGACCTGATCGGCACCGTCCCGGCCGCCACGAAACCGATGCGCCCGTCGACGTCGGC
>CAZZAO010000019.1:17574-52074 GCA_964652205.1 uncultured Anaerolineaceae bacterium
CTGATCGGCAAGATTTATAACGTCCCGCTGTGGAAGCTGCTCGGCGGCTTTCGGGATAAGGTTCCCGTCATTGCCATCGGCGGCTACTACAAGGCGGGCAAGGGGCAGAACGCGCTCAACGAGGAGATGATGCATTACCGCGAGATCGGCCTGGCGGGCGTCAAGTTCAAGGTCGGGCGGGTCAGCGTTAAAGAGGATATCGAGCGGGTGTCGAAGGTGCGCGAAGTCGTGCCGGATGACTTCATCATTGCCTGCGACGCCAATCAGGCGTGGACGCCGCAGGAAGCCATCGAATTCTGCCGCGCCGCCGAGTCGCTCAATATCCGCTGGATCGAAGAGCCGGTGCGCTGGTACGACAACAATTACGGCCTGAAGATGGTGCGCGATTCGACCTCGATCCCGGTCAACGCCGGGCAGGGTGAAATCACCGCGATTGGCTGCCGCGACCTGATTCTGGCCGGGTCAGTCGATATTCTCAATGTCGATGTGACGATTGCCGGTGGCATCACCGAGTGGCGGCGCATCGCTGCAATGGCCGGACTGCACCATGTCGGCATGGCGCATCACGAGGAACCGCAGATTGCCGCGCATCTGCTGGCGTCGATCCCGCACGGCCTGTTCGTCGAAATCTTCCCGAATTACGAGCGCGACCCGATGTGGATTGATCTGCCTGCCGAGCCATACCTGATTAAGGACGGCTATATGCACCTGCCGGACAAGCCGGGCCTCGGTATGCCGCTCAATCAAGACGTCATCGAAAAGTACCGCATCTAGCGACAGACAGTGTCTTTCGTAGGGGGCATGATCCATCATGCCTCTGCGAACCTTCCTGACGTGGCTCTTGTTCCCCTCTCCCGCCGGGAGAGGGGAGAGGGGTGAGGGAAAAATGAACGACTGCGTTCTCATCCGTCCCGATCATACCTATGCTGGCAAGCAGGGCTTCAGCTACTTCGAGGGCATCTCTGCCCAGAGCGCCGGTTCGGATCAGATCTGTATGCACCTGCTGACGATTCCACCCGGTGGACGCGCGAAGGCGCACATGCACGCGAGTCACGAGACGACGATCTACGTCATCAGCGGCGATTCGTTCATGTGGTACGGCCCCAACCTCGACCAGTTGATGGTGATTCGCGCAGGCGAATTTCTCTACATCCCGGCGGGAATGCCGCACTGGCCGGGCAACCTGAGCAAGTCGCTGCCCTGTACGGCGGTCATCGCCCGTACTGATCCGAACGAGCAGGAGAGCGTCGTACTGCTGCCAGCGCTGGAAGCCAATCCTGACTGGTCGAAGGTGGTCTACGAGTGAACGTCGTCGAATGTGAGTCGAAAGCGCTGCTGCGCGAAGCGGGTTTGACTCTCCCGCGCGGCAGTGTTGTTTCGACGCCAGACGCGGCGGCTGAAGTCGTTCGCGCGCTGGCGAGTCCGGCGGTGTTGAAGGCTCAGGTTCCAACCGGCGGGCGGATGAAGGCGGGGGCGGTGCGTTTTGCCGAGACGCCGGATGACGCGGCGCAGGTCGCGCGAGCGCTGCTCGGCATGGACGTGCGCGGCTTCACGACCGGCGAACTGCTGGTCGAGGAACGGCTCGACATCGCTGCCGAGATTTATGCTGGTATCACCTATGACCCGGTTGCGCGCCTGCCGATTATGATCGCCTCGCTGGCGGGCGGCATTGACGTCGAGACGGGCGGGGGCTTCGCGCGGCGCGAGCTTCCGACTTATGGCGCGGTTCCCGGTTATCTGGCCCGCGAGCTGACGCAGGCGCTTGGTTTTTCAGGCCGCGACGTGCTGGCGCTGTCCAGCCTCATTACGGCGTTGGCCCGCTGTTTCTTCAGGTGGGATGCGCTGCTGCTGGAACTAAACCCGATTGTGCTCGACCGTCAGGGCAAATGGTGGATAGCTGACGCCCATCTTGAGCTGGACGACGACGCTGATTACCGCCAGAAAGACCTGTGGACGAAGCTGCCGATCAGCCGCCGCTTTGCCGAGCGCCGCACCGAGTTCGAGCGCCGGGCGCAGGAACTTGACAAAGCCGACCCGCGCGGCGCTGCCGGTCGGCTCGTCGCCTTCGACGGCGACCTCGGCCTGCTGATTGGCGGCGGCGGCGCGAGCCTGACCGTCCTTGACGCGGTTTTAGACGCCGGGCTGAAACCGGCCAATTACAGCGAGATCGGCGGCAATCCGAGCGTGTGGAAGATTGCCGAGTTGACGAAGATCGTCCTCAGCCAGCCGCAGGTCACGCGCCTCGCCGTTATCATGAATGTCGTCAGCAACACGCGCGTCGATCTGGTCGCGCGCGGTGTTATCAAGGGGATTCTGGAACTCGGACGCGATCCCGGCAAGACGATTGCTGCCTTCCGCATCCCCGGCTCGTGGGAAGATGAAGGCGCGGCGCTGCTCAAGCATTACGGCGTTCGCTCGTTTGGCCGCGAAACCAGTCTCGAGCAGGTCGTCGATTCCATCCGCTAACGCAGGAAATCATGTGATTATTCGCGCTTACGTTTTCTTCCTGTACATCAACTCAATACGCCCTGATCTGCGGGCGAACTGCTCCCCCTCTCTGCTTGCGGAGAGGGGGCCGGGGGGTGAGGTTTGCCGATTCTAGCCACTGCTGACACCCGCATTCTCGTTCAGGGCATCACCGGGCGCGAGGCGGCCACCTTCACCTCGGAGTCGCTTCAGTACGGCGCGAAGATCGTCGCAGGCGTGACACCCGGCAAAGGCGGATCGACCGCCCACGGCGTCCCGGTCTTCGACACCGTCGAAGCGGCGCTGGCGGCGCAGCCCTGCGACGCGACGATTATCTCTGTGCCTGCGCCCGCTGTCCGCGACGCCGCCTCTGAGGCGCTGGCGCATGGAATCAGGCTGGTCGTCATTCTGACCGAGCGGATTCCGCGTCAGGATGTCGCGGCGCTGCTGGCGGAAGCGCGGGCGGCGAATGCCCGTGTCGTCGGCCCCAACAGCCTCGGCCTGATCTCACCCGGCCTGACGCGTGTCGGCATGGCGGGCGGCTCGGCCAACGCGGTACGCCGGGCCTATACGCCGGGACACGTCGGCGTCGTCTCGCGCAGCGGCGGGATGATGACTGAGATCGCCAATCTGCTGACGCAGGCGGGCATCGGCCAGAGTACCTGTATCAGCATCGGCGGTGATCCGCTGATCGGCTCGACGCTGCTCGATCTGCTGCCGCTCTACGAAGCCGACCCGGAAACGCGCGCGCTGGTGCTGTTCTGTGAGCCGGGCGGGACGCAGGAAGAACAGTTGGCCGACTATCTGACGACGAAAGGCAGTCGCCTGCCGATTATCGCCTTTGTCGCCGGACGCTTCGCCGACCGGATGCAGGGCGTTCGTTTCGGCCACGCGGGCGCGATGGTGCAGGGTGAGCAGGGCAGCCCGACGGCCAAGATCGTCCGGCTGCGTAAAGCGGGCGTCCACGTCGCGGATCGTCTGTCACAGGTTCCCGACCTCGTCCGCGCCGCGCTCTATGACACGAGGCTTTAATCACTGGGCGGATCAGCAAGCATACCGATTGATTTAGCTTCCTCTCTTCTCCCACCGGGAGAGAGGCCGGGAGTGAGGGACGTATGGGAATCTTCATCGAAATTGCAGTGGACGCGGACGCGCTCGACGCCGCCACCTCGAAGGCGGTCGTTAGCGTCTGCCCGGTCGATATTTTCGCGCTCGACGGCGACAGAGTGATTGTTCGCGCCGATCAGGAAGATGAGTGTACGTTATGCCGTCTATGTCTTGAGCGCGCGCCTGCCGAGACGATCCGTATTCGCAAAACCTATACCGATGATGTGCTGGTGCGCGTTGAGGAACCCACCCGATGACTGAAGAGCCGCTGCGCCGCCTGACCGCGCCGCTCACGAAAGACGACGTTCGTTCGCTTCACGTCGGCGACCGGGTGCTGCTGTCGGGCGTCATCTACACCGCCCGCGATGCCGCCCACAAGCGCCTCGCCGAGACGCTTGAGGCGGGAGAGCCGCTGCCACTGCCGCTCGAAGATCAGATCATCTACTACGTCGGGCCGTCTCCGGCGCGCCCCGGCGACGTCATTGGCTCGGCAGGGCCGACAACCTCGACGCGCATGGATTCGTTCACGCCAACGCTGGTCGCGCGCGGCCTGCGTGGCATGATCGGCAAAGGCAGTCGCAGCGCGGCGGTGCGTCAGGCGCTGATCGACCATACCGCTGTCTATTTCGTCGCTGTTGGCGGCGCGGCGGCTCTGATCGCTGCCCGGATCAAACAATCAGAAGTCGTCGCCTATGCCGACCTCGCCACCGAGGCAATCTACCGCCTGACTGTCGAGGATTTTCCGCTCGTCGTGGCGGATGACTGCTACGGCGGCGACCTGTACGAGCGCGGCAGGCAGGCCTATCGCCGCATGGAGCAGCCCTGATGCGAACTGTCGATGTCAATACCCTTGTCCCGCTCATCCGTCAGGCAGTGCAGGACATTAATTTCTACACGCCAGAGGCGGTACTGAGCCAGTTGCAGACGATCCTCAAGGCGGAGCCGTCGCCCGAAGGCCGTGCTGCCATGCGCGACATTGTCGACAACCGACAGATCGCCACAAAGCGCCGCGTGCCGATGTGTCAGGATACCGGCATGGTGGTCGTGTTTCTCACGCTCGGTCAGGATGTCCATCTGACCGGCGGCAGCGTTTACGACGCGATTAATGAGGGCATCCGTCAGGGGTATGCCGAGGGCTACCTGCGCAAGTCGGTGGTCGGCGATCCGCTCTTTGGTCGCCAGAATACCCGCGATAACACGCCTGCGGTTATCCACGTCGAGCTGGCTCCCGGCGAGTCGGTTGAACTGACGATTGCCGCCAAAGGCTTTGGCGCGGAGAACATGAGTCAGTCGCGGGTGCTCACCCCGGCGGAAGGCATCGAAGGCGTCAAGCACGAGGTCGTCCGCGTGGTCGAAGAAGCCGGGCCGAACGCCTGTCCGCCAGTCGTCGTCGGTGTGGGCGTCGGCGGCACGCTCGATCTGGCAGCGCTGCTCGCCAAGCGCGCCCTGATGCGCGAAACAGGCGTTCGCAATCCCGACCCGAATTACGCGAATCTCGAACTGGAACTGCTTGACCTCGTCAACCGCACTGGCATTGGGCCACAGGGGTGGGGCGGCGTCAATACAGCGCTCGATGTCCGCATCGAGTCATACCCGACCCATATCGCCGGGATTCCGCTGTCCGTTAATCTCGATTGCCATCTCCAGCGCCACACGCGCATTGTGATCTAAAGCTTACATATCCCAGTCTCAACGGAAACAGCGAGGCTACAGTGCTTTTACGTTCTTCATAAACCTATCTGCCCCCATATCTTTAAGGGTCATGGCGGTTCTGTAGATAGCAGCCCTATACACTTTTCACAAATAGCCTTCGTCTAGTATAGCTGAAAACTTAATACCTCAATGCAATACGGCGCAATACTCATCTAAAATAGCCACAGTGTTAAAACCTGTGGCCGTTAAAGTTGAGAATCCGCTGAATGAATCAGAAGCACTTTATAATCCTCACCGGGCTGGTAATCGCCCTTGTGACTTTGCTTACCGCTATCCCCGCGCTGGCTGACCCGACTCTGGCGCTCTCATTGCCCGGCTTTGGCACGGTGCAGTTGAGCGTGGCCTCGGTCGTGTCGTTCGATCAGGCCGACGACTGGGAAGCCTATTCCAGCGCGACCGGTACGCAGCTCGACATCGAAAACCATGTCTACCGCGCTTCGACCCTCTCTGCGGGCTACGCCTGGGGCCTGAACGCAGTCGAACATAGCGACATTGTCCTCGAAACTGACGTCACGCCGCTGACGATCTATTCCGACACTGCCGCCGGGATCATGTGCCGCGCCGATGAGAGCGATAACGGCGACGGTTACTACTTCATGGTCAACGGCAATGGCTACTATTCCATCCGCATTGGCAAGGGCAGCGGCATCGACGCACTGATCGACTGGACACCGTCGAAGGCCATTCACACCGGCATTGACCGAAACATCATTCGCGCCGTCTGCCTGCAAAATCAGCTTGCGATGTACGTCAACGATGAACTGGTTGGCTCAGTTATCGACGACACCTACAGCCAGGGCTTCACTGGCCTCGCAGTGGCGGGCGGTGATAATGGCACGGACATGGCCTTCGACAGCGTGACGTTTTACCGAGCGCAGCTTACCAGTGAACTGGTCGTTTCACGTTAGCGCGCTCAGTCGGAATTAAAAGACGGCCTCGCTTTTGAGCGGGGCCGTCTTCATGGCTACAGCGCTCTACTTATTCTTGACAGGCGACGGGAAGCTGCCTTCACGGCTCGCGCTCTCATCGGGCGGGTTGTCTGCGGGGTACTGGTCGGACAGCACTTCGTCTGTTAGCTGGCTGGCCTGCTGATCGACCAGGATCGGCTGAGCGCTGATCGGTAGGGCATCGGTTGAGAACAGATTCGAGTCGCCTGTGACGTCCGACGTGAACACGAGCGTTGGTGAGTCGCAGTACCAGGTTGGCGCGTAGTCGGCGATGCCGTTGTCCGTGACGAGCCGCGTTTCGCCGGTTTCGATGTCGTAGACGTAGATATCGTTGTCGCCGTCGAGGTTCGACTGGTAGGCGACCAGCTTATCGTCCGGCGAGAGTGCCAGGTTTTGCGCGTTCCCTGCCGGGTCGGAGATGCGCTGGACGTCACTGCCATCGGCATTCATCAGGTAGAGGACGCCGTTGTTGCCGTCGCGGTACGACTGGAAGGCGATCCTCGTGCCGTCGTGCGTGATCTGCGGGGAGTGGTCGTCGCCGATGCCGTCGCTCAGGCGCTTTGTCTGCATGGTTGCCATATCCAGCTCGTAGATCTGCCAGAAGCCATCGCGGTCGCTCTGGAATAGCAGCTTCGAGCCATCATACGACCAGAAAGCGTTGACGTCGTTGCCAGCGTTGTCCGTGAGCCGCGTTTCGACTCCGCTGCTGATGTCGAACATGTACAGCTCCCAGTTGCCGTCGCGGTTCGACTCGTAAGCGATCCGGTTGCCGATGGGCGACCAGGCCGGATCGCTATCGACCGCTGTCGTGTTATAAGTGATCCGGCGGATGTCATTCGTTTCGATGGACGACAGGTAAATCTCCCAGTTGCCGTCGCGGGTCGAGGTGAAGGCGATCCACGCGCGGTCGGGTGAAATCGTCGGCATGATGTCGAAGACCCGGCGACCGACGCCGCGTGACAGGTTCGGGTCGGCCTGCGCGCCGTTGGGCAAATCGCCGAGCCGGAACAGGTTCCATGTGCCGGTCATGTTGGTATGGTAAACCAGCCAGTCAACGCAGACTGCGCTGCCGACGATGACAGGTGTCCAGGCCGGGCGCGCCACGAACGCTGTATCGGGCGCGCAGCGCGTGGTCGTGTCGATGACCGGGAAACCGCCGCTGCCGCTTTCCCCCGTCGCGCCGCAGACCACGGTGCTGGCGGTGAAGGGCGGCAGCGTGGGAATCGGCGTGGCGTTGCCGCAGCGGGTATCGACGCTGACCGTGTTCAGGTTAGCGCTGGTGAGCGTCACAGTAGCCGTCACGCCGCTGACCGAGATGGTCGTCGATTGACCGGACTGAAGCTGGAAGCTGCCCGACGTCAGCACAGTTCCCCCCGGCAGCGTGACCGAGTAGGCCTGTGACTGCGCCATCGGGCCTGCAAAGTTGGTGACGGTGAAGGTGGCCGACCCGACCGCTGGACAGCTTCCATTTGCCAGCAGCGCGGGCGCAATCGGCGTGGCTGTCGATGGCACGGGCGTATCAGTCGGCGACGTGTGAGACGAAGTCGGCTCTGGCGTGTTGGTCGCCGGGGTTGATGCCGGGGGGGCGGGCGAGGCTGTCAGGGTTGGCGTCGACGTCAATTCCGGCGGCACGACAATGCATGACCCCTGCGCCGTCAGGAAGACGTAGGGCAGCTCGTTGGTCGAGTAGGTGGCGTCGACGCGGGCGTTACCCGCAGCGACCAGATCGATGCTTTCACCGGCGTTGAGTTGGAAGCTATAGCTCAGCGGAGCCTGAAGTGGCTCGCGCACTGTATATGTTCCGGGCGCGAGCATATCACCGCCAATATTCTTGATCGTGAATCGCGCTGAGAGATCGACGCGGCAGCCAACGCCAAGTACGATCAGCGGCTCGCCGGGAACCGGCGTACTGGTTGGCGTGGGAGTGATCGTCGCAGTGGGCGTGTTCGTCGGCGTGTCCGAAGGCGTGAAAGTGGCGGTCGCGGTGGGCGTGTCCGAGGGCGTGGCGGTCGGCGTTGCGGTCGGCGTTGCGGTGGCGCTGCTGGTGGCGGTGGCCGTCGCGGTTGCCGTCGGCGTGTTCGACGGCGTATAAGTATCGGTCGGCGTGAAGGTATACGTCGCGGTTGCTGTATCCGTGGGGGTACTGGTGGCGGTTGCCGTGTCCGTTGCGGTCGGCGTGTTCGACGGCGTATAGGTATTGGTCGGCGTATAGGTTGCCGATGGCGTGAAGGTATTGCTCGGTGTATAGGTATTGGTCGGCGTGTAGGTTGCCGATGGCGTGAAGGTATTGCTCGGCGTATAGGTATTGGTCGGCGTGCTGCTGGGCGTGTATGTCAGTGTCGGTGTGCGGGTCGGCAGCGGCGTTCTCGTCGGCGGCGGCGTCTGCGTTGGCCGAGGCGTCTGCGTCGGCGGCGGTGTCTGCGTTGGTCGAGGCGTCTGTGTTGGAATCGCGGTGTGTGTGGGAATAGGCGTGCGGGTCGGCGTCTGAGTCGGCGTATTGGTCGGCGTGAAGGTGTTCGACGGCGTGAACGTCAGGCTCGGCGTATAGGTCTGAGTTGGCGTATTCGAGGGTGTAAAGGTGTTGCTGGGCGTGAAAGTATTCGACGGTGTATAGGTATTGGTCGGCGTGAAGGTGTTCGACGGCGTGAAGGTGTTCGACGGCGTGTAGGTATTCGTTGGCGTATAGGTACTGGTCGGCGTGTTGGACGGCGTCCAGGTCGGCGTATTCGTCGCCGTGTTGCTCGGTGTCAGGGTCGGCGTGCTGGTGGGGGTGTTCGACGGTGTGTGAGTCATTGTCGGGGTCGGCGTGTCGGTGAGTGTAGGACTCGGCGTCCATGTCGGTGTATTCGAGGGTGTGTAGCTGGGCGTATAGGTTGGCGTGTGGGTTGGTGTACCGCTTGGCGTGGCGCCTGGCGTCGGGCTAAAGGTTGCTGTTGCCGTGGCAGTCGCCGTGAAGGTTGGCGTCCAGGTCGCGGTATTTGTAGCGGTCGCGGTTGGTGTGGGCGAGGGGGGTAAACAGCGGCCTTGCGCGTTAAGCGACACCTCTTCGAGCTGTGACGTGCTGTAGGTGACGTCGACGCGCGCGTCTCCGGCAGCCGTCAGAGAGATACTTTCTCCGGCGTTCAACTGGAACGAATGCGCGCTGGGGCTGTTACCCGGCTCAGTGACGGTATACTCGCCTGCGGTCTGCATGTCGCCGCCATCATTGCGGATGATAAAATGCGCTGAGAGGTCGGGCAGGCACGATACGTCGAGGCTGATGTCCGGGTCTTCGACTGCCTGAAGCTGCGCGAACATCATCACTCCAACAGTGATTTCCTGAGTGACACTGTCGGTAACGTCATGCGCTTTTACGGTCAGGGAAACGGTGTACATCCCCGCGCCGGGGTAGCTGTGCGTCGGGTTCTGATCGCCGCTGACCTGACCATCGCCGAATGTCCACGTCCATGCGCTGATACCTTCGCCTTCGCTGGTATCGGTGAAGGCGATGCTGTCGTCTGCCTGCGCGCTCCAGTCGAAGCTGGCGGTCAGCTTATCGGCAGGACGTGTCGACTCGGCGGTCGCTTCGACGGTGGTTTCCTGGGTCGCTTCGGTTGTGTTTTCCGCCGTCGCCTCGGCATTCGCGTCGGCGGTGACTTCGACTGCCGCTGTCGGCTCGCTGGACTCCTGCGTCGGCTCGACCGTCGTTTCCGGTTGGCGCGGCGCATCAGTCATTTCTGCGGGGGCGGTCGGCTGCGGAGTCCCATCCGGTTGGCGCGGCGCATCAGTCACTTCAGCGACGGCGGTCGGTGGCTGAGTCGTGTCTGGTCCGCTGTCATCGCTGGCTTCCTGTGTGCCAGTGTCCTGATCCTGATTGGCTTCTTCGGTGAGGTTCGAGCTATCGGACTCGGTCGGCGCGGCATCCTGCGTTGCAGCGGCGTCGCCGGGGGAATCATCGGAATCGCCGGAATCGGCTTCCTGTGTTGACGAGTCTGAGCCAGGTTCGTCATCGGACTCGTGAGCATCGGTTGGCACAGCCTGCTGACAGGTATCTTCGGGGCAAGTTGTGTCATCGCCTGCATCGCTGCCCGTGTCGTCATTATCTGCCGTCAGCAGAGGGGCGCTGTCGTCCGTCCCTGGCGGATCGCTGTTGTCCCGAAGCGATGCTGCCTGAACGACGCGCTCCGTCTCGAAACGAGTCATCAGGGGAGTGTCGCTACAAATCAGAATCAGAATGATTCCGGCGCATAAACCGGCAAAAAGAAGAATCCTACGTCGCGCCATTGCTGCCTCCACCAGAACCATTTGCTAATGCTCAAACTGGGCGCGGCGAAGGATTCTATGATTTGATGAGCTTGAAACATGCTTACAGGGATTATAACATATTTCAAAACGAATAACGTAAATTATCCACACTTTAATTAAATATTTGATTAATCACGTAGCTCTCGTACTCACTGGCCGTCAATTGCGCCCCTGTCGATACTGCGCTAGGCTTCAACCCAACCCTCGATTCAGCCCGAAAGTCGGACTATGATTCTCAACACTTTTCACTTCAGCTTCACCGTCTCTGACATTGAGCGTTCTGTCGCCTTCTACTGTGATCTGCTCGGCATGAAGTCGCTCGGCATCCACGTTCACGACCAGCCATATACCAGCGTGCAGGTCGGCTTTCCCAACACCGTCCTGCGCGCGGCCCGACTGACCATTGAAGGCGCGCCGT
Organism: uncultured Anaerolineaceae bacterium; assembly: GCA_964652205.1. Classification (GTDB taxonomy): domain Bacteria; phylum Chloroflexota; class Anaerolineae; order Aggregatilineales; family Phototrophicaceae; genus ZC4RG36. The sequence continues at coordinate 28,510 of CAZZAO010000019.1, forward strand.
CGTCACGTTCCGGCCATGTCCTCGAACTCATCGAGTATGTCAACCCGCGTGGCGAGCCGACCGACACAACCACCAATCGGCCCGGTTCGGCACACATGGCTTTCGAGGTTGATGATTTGCGCGCGATGGTCGAACGCCTGAAGGGGCAGGGCGTGCGCTTCAAATCAGAGCCAGTCGAGATCGCTGCCGGGCCGAATAAAGGCGGCATCACGATCTATTTTTACGATCCTGACGACATCACGCTGGAACTGGTGCAGCCGCCGCCGCGCGTCTGAATCCGCCTTAAGTCGAGTTGACAGTCGGCCAAAGGCTACCTAAGATTGTGAGGAGCGTCGGGCTGCGGCGCTGCCAGAAACCAACCACCGCAGGGCGACTATCGACGCCAGCCACCGGGTCGAATGTCCTGCTGTTGCGGAGTACCCCAGTGATGAGTGTTCACAGCGCTAACTACGAATTCCTCAAGAAAATCTCCCTGTTCGCTGATCTCCCTGAAGACGTACTCAACCAGCTTTGTCTCGGTGTCGAAGAAGTCCACCTGACGGGCAGTGAAGTCCTCTTTCAGGAAGGCAGCGTCGGCGACCGGGCCTATGTTATCAAGGACGGCCAGCTCGAAATTATCAAGTCGATGGGCGAGCGCGAAGTGCTGCTCGACGTCCGCGGCAGCGGCGACGTCATCGGCGAGATGGCGCTGTTGCAGGACGCGCCGCGAATGGCAAGCGTCCGCGCCCGCGACGAAACCGTCCTGCTGGCGATCAGCCAGGAGCAACTGGAGCGCCTGCTGATGATTAGCGCGACCGTCGCGCGGGCGATGCTGCGGACGATCTCGATGCGCTGGCGCTCGACCGAGGCGAAGTTGCAAGAAAATGAGCGGCTGATGCAGTTGGGGACGTTCACGGCGGGCATGGCGCACGAGCTGAATAACCCGTCGGCATCGGTGCAGAGCGGCGCGTCGCAGTTGTGGACGGCCATCGGCAAGATGCAGCAGCTTCATTTCTGCCTCGAAGAATTTCATCTCAACGCGGCCCAACTGGTGTTGATGCGCGGCGTGGATCAATGGTTGCAGGAGCACGCTGGCGAGCCGGGCAGCCTCGATTCGCTCACGCGCAGCGACCACGCTGAAGAGCTTGAAGTCTGGCTCGACGATCACGGCATCGAGAATGGCTGGGAAGTCGCGCCTGCGCTGGTGGACATGAACCACGACGCGGCTTCGCTGGCGCAGTTCCTCGCCAGTTTTGACGTCGCCCATCATGAGACGATCCTGCGCTGGATTTCTGAAACCAGCAGCGTCTACAGCCTGCTGCGCCAGATTCGCCGCGCTTCTGGCCGTGTGTCCGAAATTGTCGCCACGCTCAAAAGCTACATTTATCTCGATCAGGCCCCGATTCAGGCTATCGACGTGCGCGAGGGCCTGAGCAGCACGCTGGCGCTGCTCGCCAGCCGCATCCCTAAAGGCGTGACGATCTGCCGCGACTTTCAGGATGTCCCGCGCATTGACGCTTACGGCAGCGAGATGAATCAGGTCTGGACGCATCTGATCGACAACGCGCTCTACGCGCTCGACGGTCACGGCACGATTACGCTGCGTACCCATCCGACTATCGACGGCGTTTCGGTCGAAGTCGAGGACGACGGGCCGGGGATTCCCGCCGAGCTGCAAAGCAAGGTCTTCAGCCCGTTCTTCACCACTCGACCGCCGGGCAGCGGCGCGGGCATGGGCCTCAATTTCTGTTACAGCACCGTGGTGCAGAAGCAGCGCGGCTCGATCACCTTCGAGTCGCGCCCCGGTCGCACGATCTTCCGAATTTCGCTCCCGCGCAGCTTCGATGCCGCGCCAACTGTCTCGCCGATTCTGCACAATGAACAGATCGACGATGCCGAAGTGCGTTCGATCCTGACCTCGGTCAAGACGATTGCTGTTGTCGGCGCGTCGACCAACCCCGACAAATCAAGCCACTCCGTGCCGCTCTATCTTCAGGAGCAGGGCTATCGGGTGATTCCGGTCAACCCGAACGCTGCCGAGTTGTTCGGCGTCAAAGCCTACGCCGACCTGCCTGAAATCCCGGAGAAAGTCGACGAGGTGCTGATCTTTCGCGCGCCGGAAGCGGTGCCGCCGATTGTCGATCAGGCGATCCAGATTGGCGCGCGCATCGTCTGGATGCAGGAAGGGATCGTCAATGAGGCGGCGGCAGAAACGGCGGTCAAGGCGGGGCTGATCGTCGTGATGAACACCTGTATGCGCCAGCAGCACCAGCGCCTGACGCCCGATTTTCACGCAGCGACTGTTTAACGGCTGATTCTTCGTTGGATAAGGGAACCCATGAAAACTGCATTGATCGTCTGGGGCGGCTGGAGCGGCCACACACCGCAGCCATCTGCCGAGCTTTTTGCGGCTATTTTGCGGGACGAAGGCTATGAAGTCGAAGTGTCGGATACGCTCGATAGCTATCTGGATGCCGGGAAGCTGGCGTCCCTGAGCCTGATTGTCCCCTGCTGGACGATGGGGACGATCACCGGAGAACAGGAAAGCGGCCTGCTCACCGCTATTCGCGGCGGCGTCGGCGTCGGCGGCTGGCACGGCACGATGGGCGACTCATTCCGCAATAACACCGAGTATCAGTTTATGGTCGGCGGCCAGTGGGTCGCGCATCCCGGCAACATTATCGACTACCGCGTGAATATCGCTGACCGTCAAGACGAGATCACGGCTGGCTTAGCGGACTTCGACATGCACTCTGAGCAGTATTACATGCACGTCGATCCATCGAATAAAGTCCTCGCCACGACGACCTTTACCGGCCAGTACGCCTCATGGATCGACGGCACGGTGATGCCGGTCGTCTGGAAACGGATGTACGGGCAGGGGCGCGTTTTCTATTCTTCACTCGGCCACACTTTCAAGGATTTCGACGTGCCAGAAGCGCGCGAAATTACGCGGCGCGGCCTGCTCTGGGCCAGTCGCTAACCGGGGTCTCCGGGATAACAATCCTGAGCGAGCGATTTTGCCTGACGGACGCGATCTCTCGCGCCCGTCAGCCCTCGCCCTCCGGGAGAGGGAAGAAAGATCAGGCACTGCCGTCCGTCGGGGCATGAGGCATCATGCCCGGTTTTACCCTGTTATTTCGTCATTTGCCTGAACCGGGCGCGCCTGCGCTTGTGTTTCTATTCCGTATCTTCGACCGCAGGAACTTCAGGGGCTGGCACGCGAGTCTGTTGGCGCAGCCTGTCGCGCTGTTCGCGGGCCTGCCGCTCGGCGGCATGAAGCGCATCGATCAACGTGCCGCGGAGCTGCTCGCCAGTCGCGCGAGCTGCGATGTTCTCAGGCCGCATCCATAGAGTCACTGTCGCCTCGCAGGCAAAGGCGGTCTGCGTGCCGTGCGCGGGCTGTGTCAGGATGACCGTCGCGCCGGTTATATCGCTGTGACCTTTCGCAAGCTGGCGCAGGTGATTTTCGGCGGTGGCGTACAGGTCGAGATCGTCACTGCCGATTTCGCTGTGAAACTCGATAGGAAAATCTGGCGTCGAGTCATTCATCAGGCTTCCTCGCTTCTCTGAACAGGATCACGCTGACGGCTGTGATACGCGCTCGTGCCGGCCTTCGGCGAATTCCTCGATCATTTTCCGGTTGAACGCGGGAATATCATGCGGGTTGCGGCTGGTGACCAGACCATGATCGACGACTACTTCCTGATCGACCCACTGACCGCCTGCGTTCAGGATATCGGTCTTGAGCGACGGATATGAGGTCAGCGTTCGACCCCTGACGACGTCGGCTTCGACCAGCATCCACGGCCCATGACAGATGGCTGCAACGGGCTTGCCTGCCTCAAAAAACGCTCTGGCAAACTGAACTGCCTGCGGATTCATCCGCAATTGGTCGGGGTTCATCACACCGCCGGGCAGCAGCAGACCATCATAGCGGTCGGCGCTTGCCTGATCGAGCGGTCTATCGACCGGGTAGCTTTTGCCCCAGTCGGTTTTGTCCCACGCCTTGACGCTGCCTTCGACTGGCGAGACGATCTCGACCGTCGCGCCTGCGTCCTTGAGCGCCTGCATCGGCTCTGTTAACTCGACCTCTTCAAAGCCGTTGCTGATGAGAGCGGCGATTTTGCGATTAGAGAGTTGTCGCATCTGATTATCCCTTTCACCCTGTTTGCTTCATTTCGTGTCGGGTGCGGCGAAATTACAATAGTAATTATAATATATCCGGGCGCGATACGACATGATAACTGTATGAATAGCGGCAGGCGCAGCAAAAACAGCGGCCTCACATGAGCGTGAGGCCGTTGACCGGGATTGCGAGGGCGCTGGAGCGCTAGGTCTGGACTGCGCCGACCGCAATCGGCGTTGTGCTCGGCGCGCTGCTGCCGGACGCTGGTTCGTCGGAGATGCCGAGCGCATCAACCTGATCCATCGGCTCGGTCGGGTGGAACAGGTAAATCGCTTCACCCTGCGAGTCAAGCTGGAACAGCCCCCCGCTGATCGGCGTTTGCCCCTTGATGAACCACAGTTGATAGGTTCGTCCCGGCTCAAGCGCGGGCAAATCCTGACTGTAGAGCAGGGCGACATCGCTCTGCGGACTCCAGAGGACGGTTGCCAGACTGACGCTGGAATTACGGGTTGAGGCCAGCTCGACGCGATGGCTGCTGCCGCTGCTGACGGCGGCCAGCACCGCGCCCTGACCGCGTACAAGATCGAGCATCTGCCGCCGCTCTGCGTCAAGCTGGTTGAAGCGAATGACCCAGAAGGCGTTGGTCAGGATCAGCAGCGCGGCTGCCGCCAGACCGAAGCCCAGCAGCGCGCGGCTGAAACTCAGCGCGCGTTTCGGCGCGGCTGCTGGCGCGGCGGACACTGTTGGTTTCCCGCTCGCTGCCGCCATCAGTTGGTCGTGAAGCCGGGCGGGTGGCTGCGCTGGCGGCGCGGCAAAATACAGCGCTCCGACGAGCGACCGGTAATCATCCATCTCAGCGGCAACGTCGGGATACGATTCCAGCAGCGACTCGACCAGCCGCGTTTCTTCTGGATCGGTCACGCCCAGACTGTATGCAGGCAGCAGCTCACGCAGCCGCTCGCGGTCGTCTGCACTCCTGTCCCCTGTCGATGTCCCTGCCATGTCGTTCATTGCTCACCAGTTCCCGCGCCGCCTCAACGGCACGGATGTTTCACTTGCTCATCACAGATACGTTGTAACCTGCCCATCGGATGTATCACTCAGTTAATTTATTACTTTCACAGGCAACAACATTAAGCCCAGGTTTTACTCTCCACTCGCTTCGACCCACATCGTCTTGAGCTTCTGTAAGCCGAGCCGGACGCGCGTTTTAACTGTGCCGAGCGGCAGCTTGAGATGCTCGGCCATTTCGCTGTGGGTCATGCCCTCGTAGAAGCCAAGCTCGATGACTTCGATCTGGTCGGGCGGCAGCCGCGCGATCAGCGTGCGGAGCAGCCGACCATCCTGCCAGATCGGGTCGTCGATCAACGCCCGTTTGCCGACCACTTCCAGAATGTCGTCGAGCGGCGCGCCCATCGGTCGCCGCTGTTCGCGTCGCAGTCGGTCGATGGCAGTGTAGCGGGCAATTGTCAGCAGCCAGCTCACGAGCTTGCCGCGAACCGGGTCCCAGCTTTCAGGCTGATTCCAGACTTTGAGGAAGGTGTCCTGGGTGACTTCTTCCGCGAGAGTCGAATTCTGGACGACGCGAAACGCCAGACCGTAGACCGCGCGACCGTAGCGATTATAAAGCTCAGACAGCGCGTTCTGGTCGTGCAGCGTAATCAGCCGAATCAGCGCGGCTTCGTCGATTAAAGCGTTATCAGCCATCATAAAAGTGGTGAAACCCTGAAAGGACAGTCCCAGTTTAGCATACTATAAACTGCCGTATCAAGCGGTTTATTCGTGAGGTCAAGCTTAGATTGGCATAAGAGTATTCGCCTTGTCGGAGCTTAAAACAGGACGCAAGCAGCACAAAACGCCCGTTGACTTGAGAGCCAGCGGGCGTTGGCATCAGGAGAATGGCTTTAGCCCGGTATCGCGCTTGTGACGTCGGCGCTCAGTTGGCTTTCGGGGACGCTGTCTGCGCCGATGCCGTTCTCGGTGTAGACGCCGTAATACCAGCCTGCGCCATCGTAGTAGGCCGAGATGATGGCAACGCGCGTCCCTGCCGGAATCGTGCCTGCGTCAGCGAGCAGCACGAGGTTGTAGCCGCCGCTGCGCAGGGCAAAATCGTAACCGGCGGTCGGCGTCGCCGGGGGCATCGTCGGCGTCTCCAGCGGCGAATGTTCGGGCGGGTAGCCCGCTGAAGGAATCAGGCCCAGGTGGCTGCAATCGCCGCTGGTATAGACGTCGCCGGGGCTGACCCAGCCGATCCAGAGCGTCGGGCCGACCCAGTGATTGATGCGGAACCAGCCGTTGTCCGAGACATCCATCGAGTCCGGGCGGTCGTCAGGGGCAAACCTGTTAAGGATACCGTAGCTGCTGCCCGGCCCGGCGTAGATGTTGACCGAGCTACCGCTGGCGCTGCTCACATAGCACAGGCCGGATAAATCGACAGTGGCGGTCGGCGATGGCGCTGGCACGCTGGCGCAGTCGCCATTCAGCGTCACCGTCGTGTCTGACACCCAGCCGACCGCGCCGACGTCGGCCAGATAGATTTCATACCAGCCGCCGCCGACGGCGACGATCACCGGGTGCTGCGCGCTCGGCTGGAGATAGCCCGCGAGTCCCGAATTGACGTCCGGCAGGCGCATGGCCGCGACCGAATCGCCGCTGGTACTGATGACGGTACAGGCCGACAGACTCAGGTTAGCTGAGCCGAGACTGGCGGAGTCGGTCGGGATTTCGGTCGGCTGTGGCGATGCTCTTTGCGATGAGATCGGCGTCACCGGCGCGATGGGTGTTCGCGTCGCCAGCGGCGGGTTGATGAAAATGGTCGTCGGCGTGACGATGCCGAAGTCACGCGCGGTCACGCTGGCCTCGAAAGTTGGCTGCGCCGTGGCTACGACGAGCCGCGTTCCGGTCGGCGTAGACAACGCACTGAGGCTGCTGCCCTGCCGGATCGGCGGGCGGGCGCGGGTCATCAGCACGGCCAGCAGGCCGCTGGCGATCAGGATCGCGGCGGCCACGGCGACGTAGGATAGGTTCCAGGCTGCTGCCGGACGTCTGAGCAGGGCCGCGTCGGGGCGAGGCCGCCGGGTGGCGATGGTGTGGCGAAGCCGTGGCGAGAGCAGCGGCAGACCGCTCGCCTGCCGGGTCGCTTCTTCCCTGACGGCTCCGGCAATCGCGCGCCACTGTTCGACGGACTGGCGGCATAGCTCGCAGGTCGCCAGATGACTTTCGAGCGCGCGCGTCTGTCGGGGGGGCAGCGTGTTGGCGATGTAGAACGGGATCAGTTCTTCCCACGGGTTATGCATTCGAGGCATCTCCCATCACCAGCAGCGTCCGGCGCAGGCTGTCCTTCGCGCGAGACAGCCGACTCTTGACCGTCCCGGCGTTGATCCCCAGAATGGCGGCGACTTCCTGACCGGACAACTGGTGGAAAAAGACCAGATCGAGGATTTCGCGCTGTGAGGCATCGAGCGAGTTGATCGCCTGTCGCAGCAGTTGGCGCTGAGAACTGCGCTCGATCCGCTCCAGCGGCGTGGTGTCGGAGCTGGACAGCTCGAAGCGGTCGTCGAGAGACACGACCGGGGGCGTATACTTTCGTCGCATGTTGATCGCTCGATTCCGCGCAATAACCAGCAGCCAGGTGCGTACTTTGCTATCGCCGCGAAAGCTGCCTGCGTTGTTCCAGACGGCGAGCATGACGTCTTGCAAGACTTCCTCGGCTAGCTGACGATTGTTAACGATAGAGGTCAGATAACTGAGCAGTCCGGGGCCGAAGCGCGCGTACAGGTCGTCCAGCGCGCGGGCATTGCCAGCGGCGATGGCGCGCACCAGAGCGGCATCGGGATCGAGGGCTTGAGCCGGGAAAGTCGGGCGTTGTTCGGCCATGTAACCTCCGCGCGTGTCTGATCCATTGGACACGTCGATGGGCGCGACGGTTCCATTTTGGCACAGTTCGCGGAGTCTGCTGGATAGACTCTCACGCGCGCCTTCTTCGTGCTCTGCGGCAGCCGTCGGACGAGATAACTTCGAGCTACTTCATCCTCAGCGCGGGAAGACGACGTCCTGATATTCGTGGAATTGGACGCAAACGGTTGATAACGTCGTGGCGCTATCGCCTACAACCTCACAAAACCTCGTGGCCGTTCCCCCTCCCTGCTTGCGAGGGGCAGATGGGGAGAGGTTAGATTCGGCGCGGTGGTTCCCGACTCAAAAGCGGCCCGATGATTGGGCCGCTTCGGTGATCCTGATACCGGGGCATGATCCATCATGCCCATGCGGATGGCGCCTGAACTGCTGGCTGCGCGGGCGCGATTTTTCGCGCTTCTACAGACGAGAGATGGGGTGAGGGCGGCCTTAAATACTCCGCATCGAGCCGCCATCGACCTGAAGCGCTGCGCCGGTGATATAGCTGGCCGCAGGCGAGAGCAGGAAGGCCGCTGCCGCGCCGAAATCATCAATCGTGCCGAGACGCTTGAGCGGGATTTTCGCAATTGAATTCTTACGCACGTCCTCAACCGGGAGGTTTTGCCGTTGAGCCGCAACCTCGTCCAGGTGCTGGACGCGCGCCGTGTCGATCCGACCCGGAATCAGGTTGTTGACGCGGATTTTCTGCGGCGCAAGCTCGTCGGCCAGGTCTTTGACCAGCGCCGCTACGCCGGAGCGCATGACCGTTGACAGGACGAGGTTGGTGATCGGCTCGCGCACCGACGACGAAGTGACGGTCAGGATCGCGCCGCCGTTGGACATGTGCGGAACCGTGCCGCGAATCAGGCGGACGGTGCTCATCAGTGTCAGATTAAAGGCCGCCTGCCACTGCTCGTCGGTGAAGCTCATGAATGGCCCGGCGGGCGGGCCGCCAGCGTTGACCAGCAGCGCGTCGATCACGCCCCATCTGGCAACGGTCGTTTCAATCCAGCGCTGAATCGAGGCCGCATCGCTGACATCGCACGGGGTAGCGATGACTTCTGCGCCGGTTTCGCTCTTGAGCCGGTCAGCAGCGGCCTGAATTTCATCCGGTCGGCGGCTGCAAATCGAAACTTTCGCGCCGTCCGTTGCCAGCGCGCGGGCAACGCCGTAACCCAATCCCTGACTGGCTGCCGCGACCAGCGCGACTTTGCCCTGGAGTCCGGTTTCCATCAGCGCGCCCCCGATGGCAGATCGAGCTTACGAGTGGGGTCGGTGATGCCGACGCGCGCGAACAGCCAGTCAATCTCCGCGACTGTCCCGGCGTCGATGGGCGTATAGGGCTGGCGCAGCGTCGCATGGGCAATTGCGCCGCGCTGGCGCAGGATTTCCTTACGGAGCGGCAGATTGATGATCGGCTGATTCTCGAAGCGGATCAGCGGCAGATAGTGATCGAAGACGCTTTCAGCGGTCTTGAGATCGCCCGCCGCGAAGGCGCGGTAGACGGCGACGATGATCTCGGTGAAGGCGAAGCCGGTCATCGTGCCAGCCGCGCCGCGCTTGAGTTCTTCGAGGAAGAACATCCCGCCCAGACCGCCGAAAATCCGGTACTTGTCGGTGCGCTCGCGGATGGCGCTGATCTTCTGCATCAGCGGCGGGTCTTCAAGCTTGAGGTGGCGCGCGCCGGGGATGGTTTCGGCGATCCGCGCCAGCAGGTCTGCCGACATGAAGATATTGTTGACGGGTGGGAAGTCCTGCACGACGATTTTGCCGTCGGCCTTCGCGGCGACATCGCTGTAAAAAGCCAGCACCTTGTCGTCGGTGGCATCGGCAATCGGCGATGAGGCGATCATGACGCCGTCCGCGCCGCCCGCGAAGGCTGCCTTGCTCAAGGCGATGCAGGTTTCGGGGTTGGTGTGGCTCGTGCCGACAACGACCGGGATGCGGCCATTGACGGTGTCCATCACCGTCTCGAAGACCAGCTTACGCTCGTCAACCGACAGTTTGGCCGCTTCGCCAAGCACGCCGAGAATGGTCAGGCCGTAAGCGCCCTTATCAACCTGAAAATTGACCAGGTTTCTCAGGCTGTCGAGATCAATCGAATTGTCCGGCTTGAAGGGCGTCGCCAGAATATTGAATACCGCGTCGATACGATCTGTCATCGGTGTTTCCTTTCCAGGTTTCGGAGCGGCCTGCTTGCGCGACCGGGCCGCGTTGGCTGCCGGGATTATGCAGCGGATGCGGCCCGATGACGATAGAGCCAGAGCGGTACTATTGTCCGACGCCGATCATCCGGCGTCCGCCAATCACGGTCCATTCGACATGTTCGAGCGCGTCGAGGTCGTCGAGCGGGCTGCCGTCGATCACGATCAGGTCGGCATTCTTGCCCGCTTCGAGCGTCCCGATTTTTTTATCGAGTCGGCTCAGCCGGGCGGCAACGATGGTAGCGCTGCGCAGCGCGGCGTAGTTGTCCCTGACCACACCGAGCCTGACCATGAATTTCATCTCCGGCGCGACGATATTGTGGCCGACGACCGGGCTGCCCGCGTCGGTGCCGAAGGCAATCGGCACGCCTGCGTTGGCGGCATTAATGATCCCCTGCCAGCGTTCAGTTCCAGCGGTCGCCTTCTGCCGCTCCAGAATCTTCCACTCTGGCACGTTGTACTGGCGCGCGACTTCAGCGTTGGCCTGCATGACCATCGGCGCGAAGGTCGTGACAATCGGGATTTTCTTATCGAGCAGCCGTTGAATCGTCGCGTCGCTCATCGAGCCGCCATGCTCAACCACGTCGATGCCGAATTCGGCCACGCGCGCGATGCAGTCGTTGTAGGTGGCGTGCGCAGTGATCGGCAGGCCGTTGCGATGCGCCTCGTCGATCACGGCGGTCAGCTCGTCGTCGGTAAATTCGAGCGTGTCGTGACAGGCCATGATCTTGATGAGGTCGGCTCCGCCCTTGACCTGCTCGCGGACGGCGCGGCGCATTTCGTCCGCGCCGCTGGCCTCGCGGCAGCACCAGTAGGTGTGTCCGCCGGTCTGGATGATGGCTTCGCCGCAGACCAGCAGACGCGGGCCGGGGAAGATGCCCTGCTCGACGGCCTGCTTAGCGAACAGGTTGGCCCGGTTCATGCCCAGGTCGCGCACCAGTGTGATTCCGGCGCGCAGGCTGACGAGCATGTTGGCGGCGCTCTTGTAGGCGCTGATCTCCGGCGCGTCGTCCATCGACTGGCGGGCGAGGTCGTGGATGCCGTCCCAGGCGAGGTGAGCGTGCGAGTTAATCATCCCCGGCATAATCGTCTTGCCGGTACAGTCGATGACTTCCGCGCCGTCGGGCGTTGGGCCGCCCGCCGCGCCGACCGACTTGATCTTGCCGTCCTGAACTTCGACGCAGCCATGCTCGATCACTTCGTCGCCGACGCAGGTCAACACCCGACCGAGAAAGACGCGATGAGGCGAGGGAATATCGAAAATCGGTTTGATGATGTTCTGATAGCGCCAGGCAGGCGGTTCAGGCATGATAAGCTCCTAAAAGACATTATGAGCGATCAATCAACTCGATAGCAGGCGCCAGTGTCGGTTTGAAGGCGGGCATGATGCATCATGCCGCTACAGGGTCATGTTTCTGCATCTTCTTCTCCCCACCCTTAATACCAGAGCGTGAGGGCATTAAATGATAATGACCCGCTGCTCCGGCGGATGCTCGGTCAGGAAGCGGCTCGGAACTTCCGCCGCGCCCTCAGTGACGATCATGCTGTTGATGATGCGATAGCCATCGATGCCGGGGCGATAGATTCCCGGCTCGTTCGAGAAGACCATGTCAGGAACCAGCACGGTTGCGTCGCCGGGAGCCAGCCATGGACTTTCGTGGCCTTCCAGCCCCATGCCGTGACCGATCCGATGGCGGATATACGGCTCGAGTCCAGCATCCCTGAGCGCGCCGAGCGCTGCCTCGTTGACGCTGGCGCAGGTCGCGCCGGGGCGGAGCGCCGCGACTCCAGCGTCGTTGCAGGCGACCGAAGCGCGCAGGCAGTGCATCTGGTCGGCGGTCGGCTCGCCGAGGATGAAGGTCGCGCCGCTCTCGGCATGATAGCCGCCGACCGTCGCGCCGATCCCGGCGATCAGCGTCTCGCCCGCCTGCGGCCTGCGTTCGAGCGGGCGTCCATGCGGCAGGGCAGCCCGTGGGCCGCTGTGGACAGTTCCAACCACCGAGCCAGCCTTCAGCTCGAAGACGTCGCCGAGTTCAACCTGCATCTTCGCCGCTGTCGCCGACAGGCAGGCGCTCAGAATGTCTAATTCCGTGCCGCCGCCCCGGATGATGTCGGCGGCGTGAGCATAGACGTATTCAAGGCAGAAATCGGCATAGGCAGCGGCCTGCCGAATCAGCGCCAGTTCTTCCGGCGCTTTGACCCAGCGCATCTGCTCGATCAGCGCCGTCGGCACGACTTCGACGCCGGTCTGCGCCAGACGCAGGTAAAGCTCGTGACTCAGCGCGCTGACGCCGAGACGACGCGCGCCGCTCTCACGGGCCATCCAGAGAGTCGGATGTTCCTCGCCTGGATACTCGAAGTACGTCCGCACGTCGCCGATCCAGGTGTCGGCGGCGTTTTCCTTCTCCAGCAGCGGCACGAACAGGGCAGGCGCGCCGGATGCCGGGATGTAGAGGCCGAGCGGACGCTCTGACGGGACATGCATGAAGCCGCAGGCGTAGATGACGTCGTAGGTGTTGAGCAGCAGCAGGCCGTCGAGTTTTTCGGCGTTGAGCGCGGCCTGAATCTTCTCGATCCGACAGCGGTAAAAATCGCTGCTCAGTTGGACGCGGCGGACGGAGTCGCTGGTTGTCATAGCGTGACCTGCTGGCGCTGTGTCCCGGCTTTTGAGGCCGAGGCAATCAGGGTAAGAGGAGTGCCTTCCGGCGCGCGAATCAGCCATTCGACCGATTGACTGGTGGCGTGCCACTGGCGCATCCACGGGTTCCAGGTGGCGCTGCGCTCGTCGCGTCCGGCCAGGTGGCCGAGTTTCGTCTCGCGCTGGCCGATCAGGATTTCGCCGCCGGTTTCCAGCGTCACCGTGACTTCGCTCGCCGTGTGATGTCGGAGCGCCATTTCGGTCAGGTTGGTCGGCAAAAAGCCCTGATTGCTGACGACGGCGCGGACGCGAAACAGGCCAGCGCCGATTTCGTCCGCTCTGACCTCGGTGAGCGACAGGAGCGGCGCGGCAGCGGCCAGTCGGAAGGTAAACAGCGCGTTGGCATGGAGCATATCCGGCAGCCAGCGGCGCGCTTCGTCGGTGGCGGCGAGCGACGCTGGCGGCGGGTTGCGGAAGGTGTACATGTGCGTCCAGCCACCGATTTCGACCCTGCCAAGCTGTGAATGCTCGAACGGTGTCCAGGCGACGAAGCCCTTGCCGCCGAGGTGGGTATCGTTGTAGCGGAGCAGCGCCAACTCGTCAGCTTCGGAGCGCGGGCGAAGCTGATATTTGGCAACTTCGGCGAAGCCCGCAGCCAGCTCCGGGTTCCATAGCTCGGTCGAGAAGGTCGGGATGCCGAATTCGTCGTAGCTCCACTGCATCAGCGAGCCGACGCGCGGCTCGTCGGGGTCACTGGTAAATTCTTCATAGACCGAGATGACGGGATAGCCGGTCAGGTCAGTTCCCAGCTTGCCGAGCGTTTGGTACAGCGCCAGATCGCTGCGGGGCAGGGCGCTGTCCGGCTCGACCAGCGACGGGCGCAGGTGGACGCCGCCGTGGGTGTGATAGCACATCATTCCGGCAATGTTCGGATGCGCGAGGATGAAGTCGGCGATGGCCTTCGACTCCGGCTCGGACAGCGGCAGATCGCCCGCGCCGTACTGGCGGAACTCCGGTCGCCAGCCTGCCGGGAAGTTGCGGTTGAGGTTGCCGTCGCGCGGGCGCTCGATCTCGATGGCCGCGCCGTCCCAGTCCCCGCGAATCTCGCCCTCAGGGTAGAGGCGGTAGTACGTGCCGCCGACGTCACCGGGGTCGCGCCGGGCCATCAGCCGGGGATCGCGCTCCGAGACTTTCCATTCGCCCGCCGGGTCTTCGAGGCGCATCTGCACGATCAGGCCGTTGCCGTCGATATCGTGCTGGCACAGGCCGCGCGTCTGTTCTTCGCCGGGGAGATAACGTCCGTTGCCGCACCAGTGATGCGCCGTCGTCAGGCTGATTTCCTGACCGTCGGGATTGATGCGCGGGATGACGTAGAAGGTCAGGTGGTCGAGCAGCCAGGTTGATTCGGCGTCGCTGCCATAATTTTCGAGCAGATACCAGGCCGCGTAGAGCGCCGCCGACGTCGTGGCGACTTCTTCGGCGTGAATCCCGCCGTCGATGTAGTAGGCGGGCTTGTCGGCATCTGGCCCGGTCGCGGCATTCGTCAGCGTCAGGCGCCAGATTTCGCGGCCCTGAAAGCTCTGGCCGAGCGAGGTCAGCGCCGCCAGCGCGGGGTAGGCAGCGGCCAGCCCGCGCAGGTGACGGGTCAGCGCTGCGTAGTCGAAATACTCACGGAAGTCGATGGCATAAGGCATGGCTCAGAAGCTCCGGTCGATCTGGTCGCGGTCGGGGCGGACGAACTTGCCCCAGCCTTTTTCGCCGATCACGTCGCCGCCCACATAAACCGTCCTGCCGCCGACAATCGTGCGTTCCAGCTTGCCGCGGAAGGTCATGCCGTCGTACAGCCGGTCGCAGAGCGCCGCTTTGGTGAAGAGTTTCTCAGCGCGAATCGTGGTCGTGGTGTTCGGGTCGTAGATGATGACATCGGCGTCCGCGCCTTCGGCGATCCGCCCCTTATGCGGGTAAATACCGAAGCGCCGCGCGCCGTTGGTGCTCATCAGCCGGACGGCTTCGGGGATCGTCAGCCTGCCGCTCAGGGCCGCGTTCATCATCATCGGTACCAGCTCCTCGACGCCGGGCGCGCCGGGCGGCGTCTTCCAGATGTCGGTGCGGGCGCGTTCCTTCTCCTCGACCGTGAACGGTGAATGGTCGGTCGTGACGGCGATCAGGCTGCCGTCGCGCAGCCCTTCCCACAGCGCCGCCTGATCTTCGGGCTGGCGCAGCGGCGGGTTGATCTTGGCGTAGGGGCCGACGCGCTCCAGATCTGCTTCGGTGAAGGTCAGGTACTGCGGGCAGGTTTCGGCGGTCGCGGTCGAGCCGGTGCGCTTAAAGCGGCGGAAGACGTCGAGCGTCATCTTTGAGGTCATGTGGGCGATGTGCAGATCGCCGCCGATGTCCTCGGTCATGGTCAGCAGCGTCGAGACGGCCAGCGCCTCGACCAGCGGCGGGCGCGATTCGCCGTGCGCCTGAATGTCATTGCGGCCCTCGGCGATCAGTTTCTCCGTTAGCCATTCGAGCATCCGGTTGTTCTCGGCGTGGACGACGGTGACGAGTCCGGTTTCCGCCGCCAGCGCCAGCCCCTGATAGAGGCCTTCGTCGTCGGGCAGGCACAGCCCCTCAAACTCGTCGTCACGGCCAGCGGGCGCGCCAGTCATGAAGATTTTCCAGCCAATCGCGCCTTCGTCGGCCATCTCGTGGACGTAATCGCGCCTGAGCAGGCCGGGCGCGCCATAGAGCGCGAAGTTGACGTAGGCATCGGCCTCGGCGAGCGCGCGCCGCGAGCGGAAAATATCCGGCGTGGCGCAGCACGGTTTGGAGATCGGCATCTCGAACAAGGTGGTGACGCCGCCCGCCGCCGCCGCGCGGGTTTCGGTGGCAAAGTCGCCGCGCTGCGGGTAGGCCGGAGCGCGGCAGTGAAAGTGGATGTCAACCGCGCCGGGCAGCACCAGCTTTCCGGCGGCGTCAATAGTTTCGCGGGCAGTCGCCGCTGTGCCGCGTGGCAGCAGCGCGACGATTTGTCCGTGGTCGAGGGCGATGTCGAGCGCTTCGATTCCGGCTTCGGTGACGACGTCCCCGTTGAGAATTAACGTGTCAGAGTTCACGCTGAGTCGCTCTCCCCGTGCAATAAGGTGCGTTGAACAAAATCGTTCAGAATCCGGGCCGTACTTTCGAGGGCGCTGATCTCTGTGTATTCGTCGAAGGCGTGCGCCACTTCGTAACTGCCGGGGCCGAAAATGACCATCTCCCCGCGCGCCAGTCCGGTCAGGTGTTTGGCATCGCTGCCCGGTAGATAGCCAAGCGGGCCGGGATCGCCGACCTCGCGGCGGATGCAGTCGAGGAACAGCTTTGAGCGCGCTGAGTCGACCGTCGAGCTGAACCAGTTGGAAACCAGAAAATCGCCGACAGTCAACTGCGCTTCACCGGCATCGACTGAGGCGATCACTCCAGTCAGCTCGGCTTTGACGCGCTCCGGGTCTTCGCCGGGAACCGTCCGTCGGTCGAGGTAGACGACGCACGAATCAGGGACGGCGTTGGCGGTGCTGCCGCCCTGAATGACGCCGACGTTACAGGTCGGCACGCCGACGAGCGGATGCGAGTGCGCGGCCAGTTCACGGTGATAGTCTTGCAGCGCCAGCACGGCTTTCGCCATAGCGACAATCGCGTTAATGCCCCGATCAGGGTTGGTGGCGTGGACGCTGCGCCCGGTCGCGCGGACGGTGGCGCGCAGCACGCCTTTATGGGCGATGGCGGCGCGGTTGTCGGTCTGCTCGCCGACGATGATATAGTCAGCCATCGGCAGGTGGCCGCTATCTGCCAGCCAGCGCGTCCCCAACTGCCCGCCGACTTCTTCTTCGGCGGCGGCGACCAGCACCAGCGTGCCGCGCAGCGCGTCCCGCTGTTCGGCGGCGCAGCGCAGCGCCAGCATCATGGCGGCGAGCGGCGCTTTGTCGTCGATGCTGCCCTTGCCGTAGATCCGCCCGTCACGGATGACGGCGGCATACGGATCAACGCTCCAGCGTTGGGCTTCTTCGGCGGCAATCGGCACGGTGTCGATATGCGCGTGAAGCATCACGACGGGATCGCCGCTGCCGATAGTCGCCACGACGCTGACGGCCTGCGGCTTGCGCTCCGGCGCGAGCGTTCGCACCTCGCAGCCAATGTCGCGCAGGCTGGCGGCGATGAAGGTCGCAATCGCCGTCGTATCGCCGGGCGGGTCAGGCGAGGGGATGCGGATGAGCGCCTGCAAAAGTTCAACAACGGATGTCGAGTGAGTCAGCACCATAGATGTCTCAGAGCCTTTAGCCCCTGGCGGCAAAAACTATTCACCCTGCTCGATAACGCGCGATGATCGGCCTCATGCGCTCGATGGCGTCGCGCAGCGCAGCAGTTTCCTGCAGCAGACTGATACGCAGATAGCCGCCCCAGTTCTCGCCAAAGGCGTTACCGGGGAAGATCAGGATGCGGCCTTCCTTGAGCAGCAGATAGGACAGCTCGGTAGCATGGATGCCGGTCGATGAGCTGTTCGTCCAGATGAAAAATGCGCCGCGCGGGTCGCTGAAGCTCAGGCCCATATCGCGCAATCCCGCCATCATCAGGCTGCGTCGCTCGGTGTAGATGCGCTGGAACTCGCGCACGGCGTCGTCCGGCCCGGTGATTGCCGCCAGCGAGGCGATCTGCGAGACGGTTGCCGCCGCGCCCGTCGTGCTGGCCTTAATGCGCGTCATTGCCTCGATGAAGTTGCGCGGGCCAGCGGCATAGCCGACGCGCCAGCCGGTCATGGCATAGGTCTTAGAGAAGCCGTTGAGCGTGATCGTCCGTTCTTCCATGCCCGGCAGCGAGCCGATGCTGAAGTGCTTCCAGCCGTCGTAAACGAACTTCTCGTAGATTTCGTCGGAGATGACGATCAGGTTATGGCGGATGGCGATTTCGGCAATCTGACGCAGGCGTTCTTCGGTGACGATGCCCGATGTCGGGTTGCTCGGCGTGACGATCAGCAGCACCTTGCTGCGCGGCGTGATCGCCGCCTCGACCGCTTCGGGACGCAGGTTGAAGGCATCCTCGTGGTCGGTCGGAACCATGACCATCGTCCCGCCGGCGTTGAGAATAGCGTCATCGTAGGACGTGTAGCGCGGGTCGGGAACCAGCACCTCATCGCCGGGGTCAATCAGCGCCTGCATCGTCAGGAACATCGCTTCCTGACCGCCGGTGGTGACAATGAGGTTGTCGCGCTCGACTGGCAGGCCGTTTTCGCGGCGCAGTTTGGCGGCAATCGCCTCGCGCAGCTCCGGCAGCCCGGCAACCGGTGATGAGCCGGTTCGCTGCTCACGCATGGCGTCCTCAGCGGCGGCGACGATATGCGCGGGCGTGGCGAGGTCGGGGTCGCCGCGACCGAGCGCAATCGTGTCCTTATACTGGGCCGCCATCTCGATCAGCGCGTAGCGCAGCTTTGTGCCGTCAGAGGCGACCGCGCGGACGGCTTCAGGAATATTCGCGTTAGTAATCACAGTTTCATCATTTCTACGGCAGCCCACTGCGAAACGCTGGTCGCGCAGATCGTCAGGCTCTGCTTGAAGGCGCGCAGTTTCTCGGCGGCCCGCGAGCCAGCCATCCAGCCGACGCGCCAGCCGGGCATCACTTCGTCCAGCCCGCCGAGCGTCACCACGCGCGGCGCAAGTTCAGAATCGGTCGCCGGGTGGAAGTCGCTGCTGCGGGCAGCGCTTTCGTCCCACACCACCCAGACGTTATTAGTTTTCGCGTAGTCAAGCAAGGCGTTGATCCGCGCACGGTCATCCTTCGGCGTCAGATAAATCAGACTCGCGCCGTTGGATGTGTCCTGAGCGAGCGCCGCGCCAGTCAGGTGGGCCGCGCCCGCGATCAACGCTGCATCGCCGGGACAGACGACCACTCTGTTTTCATCGCTTCTCTCACCGGCGAGGGAGCCGGGGGTGAGGGTATTGAGCAGTCGAATCGCCGCGAAGCGCGCCTCGGTCGCGCCGCAGGTGATCGTCACGTCGCCTGCCTTGAGGCCGAGGCTGAAGCGGCGATTGAGGTCGTCGGCGATCAGCGCTCGCAGCGCGCCGACGCCGGGACGGTCGGTGTAGTGCGTCTCGCCGCGTTCGAGCGCCGCGATTCCGGCAGCAATCGCCGCAGCGGGGATATCAGCTTCGAGCAGTGGCTCGGCGGGCGGTTCAGCCAGTGTTTGCGCGCGCTGCGAGAGCGGACGGGCCAGCGTTTGCGGGCCGCTCATGCCACCACCTCACGCGCGAACGGAAACTCGATCTTCAGTTTGTCGGCCAGCGCCTGAAGCTGATCGAAGATTTCGGCGTCCAGCTTCGCGCCGTCCGCGCGGTAGCCCTGCTCGCGGCGGTGTTCCAGTTCGCCGGGAACCAGCACTTCAGCGAAGCCCGGACGTGGCTTGCTGGCTTTGACCATTTCGATCAGGCTGTCCATCCGCGCCGTGAACTCACTCAGCGGCATGAACCAGCCGATGTCGAAGGCAATGAAGGTGTGGGCGACTTCCTGTCTGGCCGGGTTGGCATAGGGCGTCAGGCCGAAGCCGCCGCCGCTGATAATGCCGGTCAGCACGTCAGTCATGATCGCCAGCCCGGAGCCTTTGTACTGGCCGATGCCGAGCAGCGCGCCGGTCATGGCGGCGGTCGGGTCGTCGGTTTCATAGCCGTCGGGCGTCAGCGCCCAGTCGAGCGGCATCTTCCGGCCTTCGCGCTCGTACCAGCGCATCATCCCTTTGCCCGCCGTCGTCAGGGCGATGTCGAGCACCATCGGATAGCCCTTGCCGGTCGGCGCGGCGATTCCCCACGGGTTAGTTCCGGTGACGCCGGTCGTGCCGCCCCACGGAGCCATCTCCGGCCCGGCATTGGTCAGCGCCACGCCGATACAGTCGGCGTCAGCGGCGACCCGCGCGTGAACCGACGACGAGCCGTAATGGGTGCTGTGCCTGACCACGACCGTACCGATGCCGGAGACTTTCGCCTTCTCGACCGCCAGCGCCATCGACCGCTGACCGATGACCGAGCCGAGGCCGTTATGACCATCGACCAGCGCCAGCGCGGGCGACTCCTTGACGATCTCGAACGGCGCGCCGGGCTGAATCCAGCCGTTGCTGATCCGTTCGAGGTAGGTCGGCAGGCGGCGCACGCCCTGACCCTGACCGGGATGATAGCGTAACTCGCTCTGCATCAGCGCGTTGGCGCACAGCCGCGCTTCGTCCGGCGGCGCGCCCATCGCCACAAAGGCACGACAGGTGAAATCGTCGAGCGCGTCAACGGGGACGCGCACCAGCGTGATCGGCATCCTAGATTCCCTTGACTGCCTGATATTCCTTCAACTGTTCCGGCGTGTAGACCTGCATCATCTCCAGCTCGATGCCGCCCGCTTCCTGATCGAGGAAGGCGACCCAGCCTTCGGGGTGCAAATGGCTGCCCTTGACGTGGCAGGCGCTGCATTCCTTGAGCGTCGCGCCGTTTTCCTGCGCGTGAACGAGGGCTTCATCAATGTTCGGGACGGCGTAGCAGATGTGATGCAGACCTTCGTAGCCGCGCTCGCTGATCCACTGATCGAATCGTCCACCCGTGTCAAGCGACTGACACAACTGGTACTCGACATCGCCGACCTTGAAAATGGCGACGCGGTTGCGCGATTTGGGATAGTCATGGATTTCAGCATCGAGTCCGAGACTGAGCAGGTCCTGATAGGTCTTCAGCGCGGCTTTTGCGTCGCGCACGGCAAACGCCATGTGTTTAATCCAGGTCATGAGACGCCTCGATTGAATAAGGTGATCTTGACGAGAAAATGCGATTATCTTCCGTAGGGCGCGAAAAATCGCGCCCGCTGTCACTTCCGCGCAACCTTAGAGCTTCGCAGCGGTTTGATGCAGTAAGCCCGCTTTAAGTCCGCCGGATGTTAGATATTAAGCACATCCTTCAGGTTGACTCCCGGCGTCACTGTTGGCTCGATGCCGCCCTGCGCTGAAGTCATAATGAGCGTCAGGCCGGGGCCGTACCCGGCGCGCGGGCTGTCGCCCTGGCCGACCACGCCGATGCCGACCGCGCCGCGCAGATAGCCGTGGCCCCAACTGCTGTCGTAATCGCCGAGCGCAACGACGTCGCCCAGCCGAAGCTGATCGAGGCCCGCATCCCTGAGCGCGCCCTTATCGGCGGTCTGGATGTGGATCGAGCCGCCCTCGCTGCCGAGTCCCGCGCCCGCGCCCAGCAGGTGCGGCGGGACGAGGCCGACGACCGGGACGCCGAGCTTGCCGTTGGACAGGCTGGTGACTTCGAGCGCGTCGAGCAGTTCGGGGGCGCAGCTTTTCAGCTTGATGTCGGAATGGTCGGCCAGTTCCATCCCTACGCCCTTTGAGCGGACGACGATCTTATCGCCAATCGCCATCTTCTCGCGCGCATCACGCTCAAAATGGATGATGACCTGCTCGGAGAAGCGGCCTGACTTGCCAGTGACGATGCCTTTTGCGCCTGCCGCGCTGCCCGACATGACGACGGCGGTATTGCCGATGCACGACAGGATGTTGAGGCCGCGATTGCCGGTGTCGTCCTTGACGCTGATGCTGACGCCGGGATGGACGCAGTCGGCCAGCCAGCCATAGGCCGAGTCGCCGACGGAGACGTTATAGACGATGCCGCCCCATGCAGGCCAGAGAAACGCCTGACCTTCGGACGTCAGCATATAGGGGACGGCGGGCAGGCCAGCCATATTCGGCGAGGCGACGTTGCCCATGACGGAAATGGAAACCAGACGGTCGGCGTTGCTTTTTACGGTCATGAGAGCGCTCGAATCTTGAGGTAGTTGGCGATATTCGCGTTGGGGTCGATCACCCATTCGATGCACGGCTCGGCACAGGTCATCAGCGTCAGGATGCCGGGGCCATGCCCGGTCATGACCGAGTCGCCGTGGATGCACAGCGCAATCGTGACCGCGCCCGGCTTGTAGCCACGCCCGTAGCGATGGTCAGCATGGTTGATGGCGATCAGGTCGCCAAGCCGCATTTTGTCGATGCCGAGGTCGGCCATCAGCCTGCGGTCGCCGGACATCAAGTCCTGATCGACATATTCGGGGTTCAGTTCCGCGCCGCTGCCCATAATCTCAATCGGCAGTTCGATTGCGACTGGCACGCGAATTTTCGTCTCGCTCACGCGCTCAATCGGGATGCTGTCGATCAGGTTAGGGCTGCACTTCTTCAGGAAAATCTGTGGAAAATCGGTGAATTCCAGCCCGCGTCCATAGGCCTGAATCTGGATGCCGTCGCCGATGCACAACTGGTCGGCCACGTCGTCGGGGAAGTCGATCAGCAGGCGGGCGTGTTCTCCGGTGACGATGCCGACCGCGCCTCTGGCAAGGCCGCTGGTGACGACCGCCTTATTGCCGATGCAGGTCAGGTAGTGCAGGGCATATTCCGGCCCGTTTTCCGGGTTGGCAATCGACGTTCCCGGCTCGACGTGATCGCCTGCCCAGCCGAAGGCCGGGTCGCCCACATGGGCGTTATAGACTGTGCCATACATCCCCGGCAGCATCCGGGCGACGCCGTCGTTATCGGGAATATAGCCCGGCGCGCGAAATGACGGCTGGCTGATGAAGCCGATGACGGCCATCTCCACAAGCTGTGATGCGTTTGTCGCAAGTGCCATAGAGTCAACCTTTGCTTGACACTGCCCGCGAAGTTTCATATAATCCGTAGTCGTTGTCGATTGTCGACAATCGACCACTGCGGCCATTATAGGGCGCTCAAAAAAGGTTGTCAAGCAAGATGAAAAATGGCGAGACGCCCCATTTAAGCGAGATCGTCAACAAGTCTTTGAGCGAGCAGGTACTCGACGCGCTGCGCGATGCCATCCTCGACGGCGACCTGAAGCCGGGGAACACGCTGGTCGAAACTGATCTGGCGGCGCAGCTTGGCGTCAGCCGCGCGCCGCTACGCGAAGCGCTCCGTATCCTGAGCGCCGAAGGGCTGGTCGAGGCGGTTCCTTATCACGGCACGAAAATCCGCGCCCTGACGCGCGCCGACATTGAAGAAATTTACAGCCTGCGCGCCGCGCTGGAACAGTTTGCCATTCAGCGCGTGATCCGCAACGGCGACCCGACCGCCGTCGATCAGCTTCGCGCCCATTACGAGGATATGCTGGCGGCAGCGCGGGCGGGCGACCTGAAGAAGGTCAACGAGTTCGACCGCAATTTCCACCGCACGCTGATTATCCTGAGCAATCATGGTTTGCTGCTGGCGACATGGAACGGGCTGTATCTGCGCGTCCGTCAGGTGATGGCGCTGCTGAATAAAACCAACCGCGACGTGACACAGATCGCTTATAACCATCTGCCGATTATCGACGCGCTGGCTGACGGAGACGAAGCCCGCGCGATGGCCGCTATCGAGCAGCACATCCACAATACCGGCGGCCTGGTGGCTGAAAACTGGCAGGAACCAGCCGAGGAAACCGATCAATGACGGTCTGTCGTCGTTTTCTGGTGACGGGTGGGGGCGGCTTCGTCGGGCGCAATATTGCGGCGGCGCTGCTGGCTGCGGGCCAACAGGTCATGCTGGTTGACCGGCTGTTCGACGCGCAGCTTCACGCCGACCTGCTGCCGCGCTACGCCGATCAGCTTGCCTTGATCGAAACGGACGTCAGCGCGCTGCCCGATGTCGCTGTCGATGTCCTGATTCACGCCGCAGCGATCACGGCTGGCCCTGACAG
>CAZZAO010000020.1:0-49715 GCA_964652205.1 uncultured Anaerolineaceae bacterium
TTAAATTCAAGTTTTCCAGAGTCCGCAACCGGGCTTCATGGAAGCTATCAATATTCTCGTTTACATACTTATACAGTTCATCCATTGTAAGGTTGTTCATAGGATTTTGACTGCCCTGAGTTCAGCGAGTCGTTTCAGCGACAGATTGCAATAGTCATAGTTTACATCGACGCCAATGTACTGCCGTCCAAGTTCTTTTGCCGCTAAAGCGGTTGTTCCTGATCCAATGAATGGATCAAGCACAATATCCCCCGGCTTTGTAAACAGCCGAATAAACCACTCAGGGAGCGCTTTGGGAAATACCGCGCTGTGGCGCTGATTTGAGCTTTCCGTTGCCATGTGCAGGACATTAGTTGGATAAGCTTTCTCGCGCGCGCTCCAGTTTGAGACATTTTTGCCGAAGCCGCTCTGTACCTTAGACTCATCGCGTGTTTTATCGACCTCGCTCAGGTTTTTAAGTCGGGTTTTAGCCCAGTCACCCATTGGCACCATGACAGCATCCTGATACATATTGAATTTACGCGATTTGTTGAATTGCAGGCAGCGCTCCCAGGCATCCCGGAAACGATTAGGCCATTTACCTGGATAACTGTTCTTCTTATGCCAGATATATTCCTCAGTCCAAAGCCAACCTTGCTGGCGCAAGGCCATAATTAGCTCAAGAACGTAGGTATGTCGCTCACCTTTGACCACCTTTTCCTTGATGTTGAGGATAAAGGTGCCGTTAGGCTTCAGGATGCGCAGAAATTCAGCCGATTTAGGCAGGAACCATCCAACGTAATTGTCAGGACTGATTCCGCCATAGGTCTTTTTCCGGTTGTCAGCATAGGGGGGAGACGTAACAATCAGATCAATGCAGTTGTCTGGGAAATCCCTGAGAATTTCCTCGCAGTCACCGTTGATAATGCAGTTGACAGGGAAACCCATCGCGTCCCGACCTTCTTCAAGTTCGCTCATTTGTGCCAGTTTCCTTAGTTTAGCTGGAACGATCTAAAAATCCACCTGCTCCCCTTCCTGTAGGATAAACGGCGGAAACACGCTGTCCCGGCGGCGCGGGCGGATGTGCTACAATCACCGTCGTTTGAACGCAAACTGAGACATCAGAGCGCAATGCGCATTTCCTCGACCAGACGAATTTCGTGGTGGTGGCTGCTGCCGTTGGCTGTGCTGCTGCTGGCCTGGTGGATTTTCATCACCCACCTCGGCCTCGAAAGCATGTGGTACGACGAAGGTATTTCGTGGCGATTGGCCGCCACCAGCCCGACCTTCGGCGACCTGCTGGCGCAGTGGCCGCTCGGCACCGGGCATCCCATCGGTAATTTCCTCTGGCTCTGGCTGTGGATCAAGTTGACAGCCAGTCAGAATTTATTCGTCATGCGGTTGACGGCTTCGATTCCGATGCTGCTGGCGGTTGCCTTCACCTACCGCCTCGGGCTGGTGTGGTTCCGCAGTCGCTGGGCGGCGTTGGGCGCGATGGCTTTCCTGGCGACCAGCGGCCTGGTCATCTACTACGCCCGTGAGCTGCGCATGTACGCGCTCGTCGTGCTGCTGACTGTCATCAGTTGGTATCTGCTGACGCGCTTCCTTGAAGGCCACAAACGCAGTCTGTGGCTCTACGGGCTGGCCGTTGCGGCCATGGCCTATACGCATTACCTGACGGCTTTCATCGTCGCGGCTCAGATCATCGTCGTGCTGATCTTCTACCGGCGGCAGTTACTCCGCCTGATCCCGGCCTATCTGCTGTCCGCTGTGTTGATCGCCCCCTGGCTGCCGGTTTTTCTGCGTCAGGTCTACGACGCCAGCCGCCGCTCCGGTCATAATGGCACGCTGGCGCTCGGCCAGATCGGCCAGTTCGACGGCAACGAACCGACGACTTTTCATACTATCGAGCAATTTTTTCAGCAGTATTCCGCAGGGCAGTTCGCCTTTGTCGGGCTGCTGCTGCTGCTCGGTATCGTCCTCGGCCTGGGCATGGCTCGCGCATCGCGTTTCCGCCGCTATACAGGGATGGCGCTGCTGTGGGCGCTGCTGGTTCTGGGGATGGTGTTTGCGGTCAATCTGGTTGTGCCGGTCTACAACCCGCGCTACGTCTTGCCGGTTTTACCGGCGCTGGCGCTGCTGGTCGGCGTGGCGGCGGCGCTGATTCCGGCGCGCGCTCGTCCGGTACTGATCGCAGTGGTGCTGGTCGGCGGTGTTGCCGCGCACACCAGCGCCTTCCTCGACCCTAAAACGCCGCACGGCGAGCTGCTCGGCGTGGTCGAGGCCCGCCGTCTGCCCGGTGATCGAATCTGGTACAACCTGACGGTCGGGGCGATGGGCAGCTACGTGCAGGAAGAACTCGACTACTATATCGACGTGGTTTATCCTGACCTGCAAAAGTCGCTGTTTATCTGGGATGCGCCGGAAGACTTTGCCGATCCTGCCGTCAACCGCGTCTGGGACATTCGCCCCTACTGGAACACCATGCCCGCGCAGGCCGCTGCTGTGCTCAAGGCCACGCGCAGCGTCTCGGAGAAATATGACTTCGGTTCCTACGAGGTGCGGCTGTATGAAGCGCCGCCGTCCGGCCAGACACCCGCAACT
Organism: uncultured Anaerolineaceae bacterium; assembly: GCA_964652205.1. Lineage (GTDB taxonomy): Bacteria > Chloroflexota > Anaerolineae > Aggregatilineales > Phototrophicaceae > ZC4RG36. Next base: position 2,584 of record CAZZAO010000020.1, read on the forward strand.
TTTGCCGACACCTTTTCGCTGCTGGTCGGCTCGCTCGATACGTCCGTTTATCACGCGGGCGATTCGATTTTGACCAGGCTGTGGTGGCGCTCGCTCAAGCTGCCGCCGCTCGACTATTCCTACGGCCTGTATCTGCGCGATTCGTCGCAGAAGGTGGTCGCGCAGGCCGATAGCGGGCTGACGCTTGGCGACGCCGACACGCCGACGAGTCAGTGGCTGCCGTCAGACCGCTACGCGCTGGCGACGCCGACTCTCGCGCTGCCCGCCGCGCTGCCGCCGGGAAACTACAGTCTGTGGCTGGGCGTATACTACTGGGAGCATCCCGATCCACTGCCGATTGTGGCTGACGTCGGGCGCGTTGATCCCGGCACGCCGGTTCTGCGTCTGGCAAACATCACGGTGAAGTAGAGTTGTACACGAGTATCGCAGGCTTATGAAGCGTTATTTTCCTGGACTTTTCCTGCTGGGCATATGGCTGGCGTTCGTGCTGATCGCCTGCAATCTCAGCTCCCCGCCGCCGCCGACGATTGTTCCGCGTGCGACGGCCACGCCGCCGCCGACGATTGGCTACGCCACCCTCAGCCCGAACGAGCTGCCGTCGCAGGCGACGACCGTTCCCGCGACTGATACCGCGCTGACGGCGCTGCTCGGTCAGGTGCAGCCTGACCGGCTGATGGCGACCGTCAATACGCTCGCAGGCATGTGGACGCGGCACATTAATTCCTTCAGCCTGCCCGGACAGGGCATTGGTCAGGCGCGCGACTACATCCGCGACCAGTTCATCGAGATTCGCAATACTTACCCGGATTCGGGTTTCGCCAACATCGATGATAACTTCGCTGTTTCGTGGGCCGACGTCAACTCGACGGCGACCAACATCATCGGCCTGCTGCCGGGCAGCGAGGTCGGCGGCGGCGTGATCGTCATCGGCGGTCATTACGACAGTATCTCTTTCAACCCGACCGACGGCACAATGCCTGCGCCCGGCGCGGACGACAATGCTTCCAGTATCGCCGCTCTGATCGAGATGGCGCGCATCATGGCCGCCCGTGGCCGCCCGCGCGCAACCGTGCTGTTCGTCGCCTTCTCCGCCGAGGAGATTGGTCGCAAGGGCAGCATCGCCTTCATCGACGATTACTTGCGCCCGAACAATATCCAGATCAGCGCCATGATTAATATGGATATCATCGGCAGTCAGACCGGGGCCGATGGCTCGATCAATGACCGGCAGATCCGCGCCTTCTCCGAAGGGCCGGACAACTCGCCGTCGCGCCAGCTTGCCCGCGCCATCAGCCTGATCGACCACATTCACAACCCGACGATGGAAGTCGTCGTGCAGGACGCCGTTGACCGTAAGGGCCGCTACAGCGATCACATGTCGTTCAGCGAAGCCGGGATGCCGTCGATGCGCTTCGTCGAGGCGCTCGAAGAACCTAATCGCCAGCATACCGACCGCGACACGCCCGATGACGTGCAGGCCAATTACCTGACGCGCTCGACGCAGACTATTCTGGCGGCGCTGGTCGCGCTGGCTGACGGCCCGCGCGCGCCAGCCAACGTCGTCGTGCGCGACAACGGCAACGGCACGCGCACGCTGGTCTGGGAGCCGGTCGCGGACGCCAGAAGCTACATCGTCGCGCTGCGCTATCCCGGCTCGCTGGTCTACAATCAGTATTTCGAGACGACCGATACCACGATTGTCTCGCAGATTTTCACCTCGTCGCGGCTTGCCAGCGTCGCTATTGCGGCGCGCGGCGCGGATGGGCTGATCGGCCCGCTGTCGATTGAATACTACATTGCGAACTGACGACGCCCTCACGCTCGGTCGCTCTCCCACCGAGAGCGGGATGTGAAACTCATGCTGAGTAACGCTCGCGCTGACTGGTTGCCATCTGTCCGATCATGGGAATTGCCGCAGCCAGTAAGCTCTTATTTTCTCCCCTCTCCCACCGGGAGACGAAGTGGTATGGCCTCGTTCGCGCTGCGCAGCGGCATCTCGACCCGCAGGGCGAACAGGCCATCACCAGGGGTAGGGGGGTGGGCCTATGACTGAACCCATCGAGCCGATCAGCGGCGAGCAGGCGCGCGTCATTCTGGAGCAGGCCATCACCGACCGTCTGGGGCCGGACTGGCGCGATGCGGACAGCGGCTGGACGCGAGTCACCGGCCATGACTTCATGGCGCGGATGACGCAGGGGCTGATTAACGTCGATTTCTACGTCGATCTGCTCGGCAATGTGACCGTCGAGGAGAAGCCGCTCAACCCCGCGCAAGCCAGCGGGCGGCTGATCGCCTGGATGCTGCTCGGCGCGTCGCTGGCGATTGCCTTCCTGATCGCGCGAATCGTCGGCTGGCTGTGACGTGAGTCGTTTCCTGCGCCGTCACGGGCTGCTGATCGCGCTGCTGGCGCTGGTCACGCTGGCGGCGCTGCCCGTGCTGACCTACCCGCTGGGGCGCGATCAGGGCGAATTCGCTACGCTCGGTCGCGGCATTTTGCAGGGCAAAGTCCCCTACGTCGATCTGTGGAATCCCAAGCCGCCCGCCGTCTTTTACATCTATGCGCTGGCGATGGCCCTGTTCGGGCAGACGTCGATGGCGCTGCGCGCGCTCGATCTGTTCGTTGTGCCGCTGGTGATGATCGGCCTCTACGGCCTCGGCGCGCGCCTTTCCAGCCGCCGACTCGGCCTGCTGGCGGCGGTCGTTTTTCCGGTCTTTTACCTGACCGAAACCTTCTGGACGCTGACGCAAAATGACGGCATCGCCCTGGTGCCGATGGTTCTGGCGATGGTCTGCGCCGTCCATGCCGCCGACGGCGGACGCCGCGCGCTGTGGTGGGCCTTCGCCGCCGGGGCTTTGAGCGCCTGGGCGCTGTGGTTCAAATACCCGTTCGTCTTCTTCATCCTCGCGCTGATCGCCGGTTATTGCGCGCTGACGGCCCCTGCGCGCCGCGCCAGAGGCCGCCTCTACGATTGGCGCGCATGGCTTGGCTTCAGCGCTGGTGGCCTGATCGTCGGGGTCGGCGGCCTCGCCTATCTGGCCGCGCTCGGCGCGCTCGGCGCGCTGATTCAGAGCGTGGTCGTCACGTCGAGCTATACCGCGCTCGGTTTCGGCGGCGACTTTGTCCAGACGATGCGCGATGCCGCCGCTGTCCGCTGGCAATACTGGGGACTGCCCGCCGTTCTGGCGGTTGGCTGGCCGCTGCTCCAGCTTCCGGCGCTGGCGCGGCGCATCGGTCGGGAGCGGTTGGCAGGCTGGCTGCTGGTCTGGCTGTGGCTGCTGGCAGGCGCGGCGGCAATGCTGATTCAGGCCAAAGGTTACGATTATCACTGGTTGCCGCTGCTGCCGCCGCTGGCGCTGCTGGCCGCCAGCACGCTCGACCGAGTGGCGCGGCTGGTCGGTCGCGCCGATCTGCTGCGCGCGCTGGCTTCAGCCGCTCTGCTGACGCTGCTGGTCGTTGCGCTCTGGCGTCCGGCGCTGCCGTACTTGCTCGGCCATGAAACTGAGATCGCCTACGCGACGAACTTTCAGGCGGGGGAATTTGTGGCCGCCGAATCGCTCGAAGTCGCCGACTATTTACGCGCCCGCGTCGCGCCCGGTGATTCGCTTTTCATCTGGGGCTTCCGGCCTGAGGTATACTATCTGAGCGGCCTCAACCCGGCGACGCGCTTCATTTTTCAGTTTCCGCTGGTGGCAGGCTGGTATCCGCCGGAGTGGAAGAAGCAGACGGTTGAGACGTTGTGGGCCGCGCTGCCGCCCTACGTGCTGGTCTTGCAGGTGGATTATATGCCGTGGGTGACAGGCAGCCACGACGACTCGAATACGCTGCTGCAAGGGTATACTGAACTCAACAACTGGTTGATTTTTAACTACGAGCGTGAAACGCAGATCGGTAATTTTTTCTTATGGAAACGCAAACCATCACCGGCGTAACCATTCGGCTGGCAACCCTCGAAGACGTCCCCGCGATTGCCGCGCTGGTGACGCCGTTCGTCGAGGATGGCAAGCTGCTGCCGCGCACGCTCGACGAGTTTGAAGACCTGCTGCCGCATATGTTCGTCGCCGAGCATACCGGCGAGGTCGTCGGCGCAGCCTCGCTGGAGATTTATTCGCCCAAGCTGGCCGAAGTCCGCAGTCTGGCGGTCGCCACGAAAGTCCAGGGACTGGGCATCGGCAAGCTGCTGGTGCTGGCCTGCGTCGAGCTGGCGCGCGCCAACAACATCCTCGAAATTATGGCGATCACCTCGTCAGATGCCTTCTTCCGCGCCTGCGGTTTCGACTACACGCTGCCCGGTGAGAAGCGCGCGTTGTTCATTCAGACGCGCGAAAAGTAGGTTTGCCGCTCACATTTTCACGCTGCCGCGCCCTTTTTCAGCGGACGCTCGAAGTGATGCAGGAAGCAGGGAATCAAAACCGGGGATGTTGACCATCCCCGGTTTTGCTGCTATCAACCTGCGGGGAGATTACGGCGTGACTTCAGCCGTCGCGCCGGGCGTTGCCGTCACTTCAGCCGTCGGCAGTGGGGTGCCGTTATCGTCTGTGGCTTCCGCTGTGCCGGACGGACTGCCGGGAGTTTCGCTCGACTCCGCCGTGGCTTCCGGCGTTTCGGTCAGGTTGTCGTCATCGTCGTCATGATCGTTTTCGGTCGCGGTTGCGGTCGGCGTCGGCGAGGCCGTCACTTCGGCGGTGGCGGTCACTTCTGCCGTGGCGACTGGCGGATTGAACAACTGCACCGGGAAGGTCAGTACCGCGCCGTTGACGACCATCGGCAGGTCAGCGCCGGGGACGCGCATAAATTCCCAGACGCCAGTCGCGCCGGTGTCGGCGTGGAGCATCGGCCAGACGATGGGCGGCAGCGTGGTCGGTGGCAGGGTGTTGGCCGCCGCGTTGAGCGCGACCGTCAGCGCGTTGATCGGCCCGCCGGGAACCGGAGCCATGCCGAGCGACTTGCCGGGATGGCTGTTGTCGTTGGCGTGAATGTCGATCCAGCCGGGGCCGACCGTGAACAGGCTGTCGATCAGCAGGTTGCCGCCGGGCGCGGTGACGTCGGCGGCAGCGTTGGAGACGGCCAGCGCCGGGAGTTGATTGTTGCTGATGACAATGGGCGCGCCGTCAGCGGTAATTACCGGCATCGTGTCGGTCAGGTTGATCGGCGTCGAGACGTTGATGCCGTTGATGTTCACCGGTTGGTCAGCGCCGGAGCCAAACTCGAACGTCCCGACCTGACTATCGTCGGTGTGCAGCGTCGCCCAGACGGTCTTACTCGGCGGGGTGGATTGCAGCGCGACGACGACATTTGGATTAGTGCCAGCATGGATCGCTGTCTCGCCCAGCACCGCGCCGGGCTGGCCGTTCTGGTCAGCGTAGATGACGACCCAGCCGGACGTATTCATGACCGCGCCAGCGACGACGACCGAATTATTGTTTATCATCTGGTCGAAGGCGCGAATGGCGGTCAGGTGGAACGGCGCGGCAATCGGGATGCCGTTGAAGTTAAACGGCGCGTCGGCAGCGCTGTTATCGGCGTTCTCGAAGGTGCCGAGAGTATTGTCGTCAGTGTGGAGCGTGACGACAAGGTTGGTTGACGCGCCGAGGACGTCGATGGGAACCTGAAGCGCCTGTGTTTCGCCCTGCGCGACGGATGCAAGGCCGACGACTGGCCCGGCGAGGTTGTTATCGAAGGTCTGCGCCACCACCCACCCGGCCTGGGGCGCGCTGACGCTGTTGACGACGATGGCGCCGTTAAGTGAAAGCTGATCGGCGACGCTGAGCGATGGCGGCACGGCGGTTTGCGCGCTGACGCTGAGGCCGGTAAAGGCGGCTGCGAGTCCGGCGAGGGCAAGGGCAGTGAAACGTCGCATCGGTTCATCTCCTGCTATAACTGCGGACAGCCGATAATGCTAGCAGAGGATTCAGGCCGATATCGTAATTTCTATAGAAATATTAATCTAACCTGTAATGGGAAATCCGAGTTCGTAAGACACGCTGGCGCGGCTCGCTATCGCGTAAAAAAGGAAATTGCTATACTACCATCAGCCACATGGAGGGGGAGATGCGCCGTCCTGCGTTCCTGCTGATTACCGTCTTTACGACGTTATGCCTGACTGTTGGCGCGGCGTTGGCCCAGGAGATTCCGCCTGCCGGAGTCTCGGTAGTGGTCAACCGCGACAACACCAACGTGCGCCTGCTGCCCGCCCTCGGCGCGGAAGTCATCGGTTTCGTCAACGCGGGCTATACACCGACCGTCGAAGCGCGCAGCGCCGACAACGAGTGGCTGCGAATTGACTTTCAGGGCGAAGAAGGCTGGATCGGCGCGCCTGTCTGGACTGTTCTTTCTGGTGACGTCAACAGCGCGCCAGTGGCCGACCCGCGCACTATCCCCTATGGCGGTTTTGAAAGTCCGCGCGCTGGCTCGACCAGCGCCAGCAGTGAGCATCAGGGCCGCCTCGACGAGGATGGCGTGCGCCTGCGCGCTGGCCCCAGCCGCGCCTACCCGATGCTGGCGAACGTCCCGCGTAAATCGCAGTTCCCGATTCTGGGCCGCACACGCAACAGCCGCTACTATCAGATCAACTGGCAGGGGACGCTCGGCTGGATCATCTCTGATGGCGTGACGCTGGTCGGCGCCTGGGATCGCAGCACGCTGCCGATTGACGGCATCGTCGCCAGCGCGCCGCCGTTGTCGTCGCCGACCGCCGCAGACTATATCGACACGCTGCGCCTGCTGCGCGCCCGCGTCGATTTTGCCCAACCGTCGCTCGACGCCGCCCGCACCGCCTGGACGACGATTGCGACTGGCGGGCGTGTGACCTGCGGCAGCTATCCGGCGCAGCCGACCGATTACACCGTCCCGCTGGCGCTGCTCTCGGCCTTCGATAAGGTGCTGGTTCCGCTGCAAACCGACTTCAACGCCGCGATGGGCAATCTGCGTCAGGTGATTCAACTGCTGATCGACACCTGTTCGAGTCCGCAGCCCGCCAACGGCTCGGTCGGGCAGGCGACGGTGCAGGCCGCGCTCAACCTCATCAACCAGACGGACGCGCAGTTCATCCAGCTCCGCCAGCGCCTCGACGACCTGATTCCGTCCGATCTGATTCCCGGCCCGAATGCCTGCCTGTTCAGCTATGCCAGACAGGCCGACATTCTGCCGGTCATCCAGCAGAATACGATCTACGTCGATCACTTCCGCAGGCAGCGCAATATCACTGGCTACTGCATCGACCTTGCGGCGGGCCAGTCGGTCACGGTGGTCGCCCAGCGGCTCACCGGTGACGTCAACTTCTTCGTCGCCATCAGCCCGTTCGATAACCCGACTGCTTTCCTGGCGACGGCGCAGCCTGACACCGATCCCTACACGACCATCGCCAGCGCGACCGTGGCGACTGATGGCCGCTACCTGATTATCCTCAACAACATCACGCCGACCGGTGTTCGCGTCAACGGCGACATCACCGGCGACTTTGCGCTGCTGGCCTCGACCGGCGGCGCGGTCGATGGCTCGCACGCCATCGACCTCCTCGGCTTCCAGCCGACGACCGCTTTCGACGTCAGCCATGTCAGCGTTCCGGCTCCGGCTCCGCTCGTGCTGACGCCCGGTAATCCGAGCTTCATCGTGCCGACAATCATCGCGCCAGGGGCGACGCCGGGGTCGGTCGGGACGTTCTGCCCCGGCCTCAACCTGACCTGTACGCAGATGACGCAGCCACAGGCGCAGGCCTGTCTGGCGGCGGGCAACTTCACGCTCGACGGTAACAACAACGGCATCGCCTGCGACGGATAAGGCGAACAAGAACCGAGAACCGAGAGCCGAGAAAAGAAGAAAGAAAAGACCAGATGCAAATGATCTGGTCTTTTTTATCCGGTACTTGACACCCGGTTAAGCTAGATTTAGCCGGCTCTCGGCTCTCGGCCCTATTGCTGCTTTCGGATCGCGTCGAGTACGGTGGCTGCGGTCTGGAAGGCCTGATCGGCTGCCGTAGCGATTTGCAGGCCGCGCGCCGCGCTCTGCGACAGCGTCCGCGCCGCGCAGGCCGTCTGGAACTCGGCCCAGTTGGCGCGCACGCTTTGCAGCCCGGTATTGATGATCGCAATCGCCTGTCCAAGTTGTTCGGGCGCGCTGGCGTCCGGGGTGGCCTGATAATCGTCGGGGATCGGCGGCTGAATAGTGTTGCAGCCTTCGGTGCGGTTGGCGCTTTGGCCGTCCTGCCAGTATTGCTGGAGCAGCCGATTCGGCCCGCGTGGATCGGTCATCGTGCTGATAAGCTCATAGAGCGGAACCAGATTCGCGCCGACGAGGGCCGGTGTTGCCGTTGCCGTTGGCGGCACTTCGGTTGGGGCGACGGCCTGAGTCATGGCGGGCGTGATCGACGGTTCCGGCGACGGCGTCGGCGACATCTGCGCGATAGCCTCTGCCGTAGCGATGATCTGCCGGGCTGGCGGCAGGTCGCGTCCGGCGGCGATCAGCGGCGCCAGCAGGCCGCCCAGTTCTTCCGGCTTGAGCGGCGTGTTCTGGAAGCAGGCTTGCTGATAACGCGCTGACGCCCTTGCGACAGCGGCCTGCGCGTCGTTGATCGTCTTGACAGCGGCGCTCAATTCTGGCCTGCTGCTGGCGTCGCCTTCGAGAACAATCGGTCTGCTGCCGTTGAGGAAGGCCGTGCAGTCGAGCTTGCCGCCGGTCAGCACCGTCTGAAGCTGACCCGTGAGCGTCTGGACATCAGCCTCAATGGCGGTGTAGGCCGGTTGAATCTGGTCGAGCGAAACGGTCGTCGGGCCGGACGAGGTCGCCTGAGCCGCGATGCCGGGGAGCCTGAGCGCGGCGAGCGGGCCGGGGAGCGGTCGCTTGCCGGGAATCAGCAGCAGCGCCGCGACGATGCCGATGAACAGCAGCAGCAGAATCAAGGCGTAGACGCCGAGTCGGGAAGGGCGCGTCTTGAGGCGTCGCCCCAGCTTGCCGTCGTTGACGCCTCCTTCGAGCAGGCCGACGACGCGCTGTTCGTCGCCACGCTTGAGCGCCAGTTCGACGGCGCGGAACTGACCGAGCGCGTACTTCGCCGCCTGACGGACGCTTTTATCCGGGTCGTTTTTGTACAGCCACGCCAGTCGGGTAATTGCTTCGTCGTGTCCCGCCTCGCCGAGGTAATAGGCAGCCTCGCGCCGTGTCTCGGCGCGCTTTGCCGAAAGCTGCTTGATTTTCTCGCGCGCAGTTTCCTGAAAATCCGCCATGCGCCCCCCGGCTCACAGAAAAGGGACTGGGACTGAAGTGCGAAGGACTGAGTTAAAGATCGGGATCGTGAGAATGGTAAGAAAACGATGCAGATCATACCGCCGCACGGACCTTATTTGTAGCTCAGTCCTCAGTCCTCGTCACCCGGTCTTTCTTTAATCATAAAGCAACAAAGCGCTGCGGGAAAGTACCGAACGCGACAGGCTATATTTCAGAGTTTTCAGGGGCGCAAATTGCTGTGCTTCGAACTTAAGGCCGAACGATAGCCTCAATAACTTGAAACGCGCCCTGTCAAGCGCCATCGTTTGCCTGGTATGCTAGCACCGGCTATCATAGAGCGCTGTTATGACCTGTTACGAACTTCTGCTGCCTTTTGAAGCGGCCAGCGTCGGTAAAAGGCTTGAGCGCAAGAATCGGATAGTTTGCCTGAGACCAATGGACTTTAATGGACTTATTGGCCTTATTATGGGCTTTCAGCCAGCACGTATGCTTATGGATAGCTGGCCTTCCGCGACCGCCCGATAAGTCACCCAGATTCCGGGAGTCTCTTTCATGCTCACTACGCCACCCTTCACCGTCTCGCTCGACAGAGATAGTGAAGAGCCGATCTATCGCCAGTTGATTCGCCACATCCGCACGCAGATTGAAGGCGGTGGGCTGGCAGCGGGGACTCGTCTTCCGGCGAGCCGCGATCTGGCACGGCAGTTGAATATCAGCCGCATCAGCGTCGTCAATGCCTATGCTGAACTGCGCGCGGAAGGCTACCTGAGCGCGCACGCTGGACGTGGGACGTTTGTCGCCGGGGATCGAGACGCTGCTGCGCCAGCCAGCGGAAACAACAGCTATGCGTCAGCGCCAACTCACCCGACGATTGAAGCGCCGACCGCGCCCGACCGTTCGATCCGCGAGTTGATGCGGCTGGCGCGTAAGCCGGGCGTGATTAATTTCAGCCACGGTACGCCGCCGATGGAGTTTTTCCCGATCAGCCATTTGCGCGATGCGATTAACACCGTCCTCGACCGTGACGGCCCCAGCGCTCTGAGCTACGAGGTGAGCGAAGGCTACTGGCCGCTGCGCGCCAGCATCCGTGATTACGTCAGCGCGCTTGGCATTCGCTGTACGCCCGACCAGATTCTAATTACCGGCGGGACGCAGCAGGCGCTTGATCTGGTTGTCCAGGCGCTGCTGTCTGAGAACGACCTGCTTGTGACCGAAAATCCGACCTACATCGGCATGATCGACGTAGCGCGCACCCGCCGCGTTCAGATCCACGGCATCAGTATGGACGAAGAAGGCATCCGGCTCGACATGCTGGAAAACTTCATCATCGACACCCGGCCCAAACTGATCTACATCACGCCGACCTTTCATAACCCGACCAGCATCGTCATGCCGCTCCATCGTCGGCGGCAGCTGCTCAATCTGGTCAACGAGTACAATATTCCGCTGCTCGAAGACGGCGTCTATCACGAATTCCGCTTCGAGGGGGAGAGCCTGCCGCCGCTCAAGGCGCTCGACGAAAACAATATCGTCATTCACGCCAGCGGCTTCACCAAGACGCTGCTGCCGGGAATGCGCATCGGCTATATTATCGCTGACAGTGGGCATTACGACCGGCTGGTGCGCGTCAAAGCGGCAGCGGATATTTCGACGTCTGGCCTCAATCAGCGCGCTATTCACCTGATGCTGGAGCGGGGCGTGCTGGCGCAGCAGTTGGAGCGTAATGGCCGCGAACTACGCCGCCGCCGCGATGTGGCTCTGGCCGCTGCGTCGCGTCATCTGCCGCCGGGCGCGCGCTGGAATGTCCCGCAGGGCGGGCTGTATCTGTGGGTCGAGCTGCCTCGGAGCGGCCCGACCGCTGCTGAATTGTACATTTCCTCGATTCAGATGGGCGTCGCCTACGCCATCGGCAACATTTTTTACACCAACGGCAGCGGTAGCTACCGACTGCGGCTCAATTTCGCCGCGCAGAAACCCGCCGACATCGAGGAAGGCTTCAAGCGGCTCGGTCGCGCCTGGCGCGATCTGGCCTACGATTACGCCGACATGGAAAAAGCGCCGATGCTCTAGGCGGGCCGCATGACGACAACGCGATCATTTCCGTGGGCTGCGAATGTGGCCTTCGTCTGGTCGGCGCTATTCGCGCTGATGAGCTTTTACTGGGCGACAGGCGGCCAGGCGGGCCTTGAGACTCTCGGCGTGGGGATGCGGGCGCTGGCGCTGGCGCACAACCCTGCGCTGATTGCTGTCACATGGGTTACGGGTTTGCTCAAGCTCGTCGCGGCAGTTCTGGCACTGGGGCTAGCGCATTTTTTCAGCCGCTGGTTCCCGCGCCGCCTGCTCCTGTTCGGCGGCTGGGTCGCGGGCGGGCTGTTCACGCTCTACGCGATTGGCAACGGCCTTCAGCACGCCCTGATGTTCGCAGGCGCAGCCTCCATCCCTGAGCTGCTGGGGACGCCGCAGGCGGTTCAGTGGCATCTGTTCTTCTGGGATCCGTTCTGGCTGATCGGCGGCATTCTGTTCCTCGTCGCCACCTACCAGTTCAGCAAACGCTGAAAGGCCGGACACGCTGCGATGACGAATTTCAGCCTTGTCTCGGTTCTCGGTTCAGCATCCAAACGGCTGCGTAATGTTGAAGTTCTTGCCGATGTCATACAGGTCGTAGCGCATAATCACCTGTCCATCGACCGGCAGCGTGCGACCGAAAATCCGGGCGTTAGTCACGTCGAGCGTAGCGTAGTAGCGCACGACCACGCCCTTATCCGGCGCGACCCACAGTTCGCCGTCGGCGTCCATCGTTCCGCTGGCTTCCAGCACCACCGTCGGCAGGTTGAGGTCGCCCGCGCTGAAGCTGTAGCGGTAGGCATCTTCGCCGTTCATGGTCGCGTGCATCCCGTAAGGCGTGGCCTTGTTGACGCCGCCAACCAGATCACCGGCCTTGAGATCGGCGGCAGTCTGCGCGTCCTGCTCGGCGTTGCTCAGGCAGGTGTTGTTCTGAACGAGGAAAGCGTCCGGCCCCAGCCGCACCGCCTCATAGGCTGTGTCCTCGGTGCGACCGAGCAGCTCGCCGGACGTCGAGACGACCACCCGCCGCGCCGAACCCAGTTGATTGAAATAAACCTGCGCCTGCGCGCTGGCGGTCGTCGCGCGTGTGGTGCCGGTGAATTTGCCGTTGAAGCTCAACGTGACTTCGTAGCGCCAGCCCGACAGCGACGCGAGTCCCTTATCGACCTGTGGAAAGCTGATCGTCGCGCGCCACGCAGTTGGCGGGGCGTTCTGAGTCATCGTTTGCGCGGTTGCCAGACCTTCGATACTCGCCACCGTTGGGATGACGCTGACAGGAGTTGGACGCGGGCCACAGGCGGTCAGCGCCGCCAGCATCGCTGCGCCGATCCAGACTATCCAGTTTGCGCGTTGAGGAGCCATTGAAATCATTCGTCACGTCCTTCGCCCGGATTGTAGCCTAATCCATCGCTCAGGCAAGTTAGGCCGCATGTCTTGCTCCCTTTTCCCGCCGCAGGTGAGGGCGCAATTGACATTTATCGGCGGTCGGCTCATTATTCATGGGCGCTGTAATAGACGGGGAGTGCTGAGATGCCTGAAATGATTGCGTCGGAGCTAATCACCAGCCTGATCTTCGATAGCTTTAAGGAAACAGTTGAGGACGTGCAGGGTATCTACCTCGACGGCGGGACATCGCTGCTCGAGACGCTGGCGACGATCAGCGCGGAAGAAGCGTCGAGGCCAATCTCGGCGGACTGCTCGCCGCTGTCGGCGAAGGTCGAGCACGTTACCTTTTACATGGAAGTGCTGGAGCGCTATATGCTCGGCGAGAATGTCAGCGGAACAGACTGGGGTGCGATCTGGCGCACGGTCGGCACAGTCACGCCGGAGCAGTGGGACGCCAGCCGGGCCAGACTCCGTGCCACTTACGAACGCATCGTCAAAGAGATGCATGAAATCGAGTTGTGGAACTCCGAGAACGCGCTTGGTGGCCCGCTGGCGATTATCATCCATACGGCCTATCACCTCGGCGAAATTCGGCAGGCGTTGTGTACGCTCCAACCTGACCGGTCGGGTAGCTAAACGGCCAGAGAGCCAATTTGGCCCGCATGGCGCTTGTGAGAAACGGGATGATGTGTAAGGATGGTCGGTGTTTAGCATCTCGTTAATCGACCGTGGTTCTGTTCAGGATTTCGCGCATGGCCTCGTTTCGTAAACTGCTCCCGCTTCTGCGTCCGTATCGCTGGCAAATGGCTGCTGTTATCTTTTCCGCAGTTGGCATCACCGCCATGAATCTCATCAACCCGTGGCTCATCCGCTCGCTGATTCAGGTCATCCAGACCGAGACAGGCAGCAGCGCCGTCGATCACGTGACGACGCTGGCGATCATCATGATCGTGACCTACTTCGCCCGCGCCCTGTTTCGCTACGTCTATTCTTATATCGCGCATGTCGTCGCCTATCGCGTCGTCGGCGATGTCCGCGTAACGGTCTACACGCATTTGCAGAACCTCTCGGCGCGCTTCTTTTCCGACCGGCAGACCGGTGAGTTGATTAAGCGCGTGATTCAGGACTCGCAGGACCTGGAACCGCTGATCGCCCACTTCATCCCCGACATGACGACCAACGTGCTGGTGCTGATCGGCGTCGGCGTGATTCTGTTCAGCCTTAACCCGGCGCTGGCGCTGCTGACACTGCTGCCGATGCCGCTGCTGGCCTTCAGTAACTTCTTCTTCGGCAGGCGGATGCGTCAGGGATTCCGCGATTCGTCGGTGCGGACAGGGATTCTGGTCGGCGCGATTCAGGATAACCTGGTTGGCATCAAGGAAATCCAGTTATTCACGCAGGAGCAGCACGAGCACGAGCGCGTCAACGACCTGTCAACCTCGGCGATCAACACGCGCCTCTACGCGCTCAAGATGCAGGGCATTCTCGTGCCGTCGATTGAGTTTCTGACTGGCATTGGCATGGTGCTGATCGTCCTCTACGGCGGGCAGGCTGCCCTCGGCGGCAGGCTGGCGGTCGAAGACCTGATCGCCTTCGCGCTCTATCTGAGCCTGTTCTATCAACCGATTAACGCGCTGGTGCAGATGAACGAGATGTACCACGTCGCGCTGACTGCCGCTTATCACCTGACCGAGGTGCTGGATATTCCACCGGACATTGACGACGAGCCTGACGCGACCGATCCGGGCCGCTTGCGTGGCGAAGTCGTCTTCAGTGACGTCTCGTTTGAGTACAACGACAAAGTGCCGACGCTGCACAATATCTCGTTCACGGTGCATCCCGGCGAGACGCTGGCGCTGGTCGGGCCGACGGGCGCCGGCAAGACGACGATTGCCAGCCTGCTGCCGCGCTTCTACGATATTGCGTCTGGCGCAATCACCATCGACAACATCAATGTGCGCGAGATGACCGTCAATGGCCTGCGAGCGAACATCAGCATGGTCTTGCAGGATGTCTTCCTGTTCAACGGCACGATTGCCGAAAATATTCGCTACAGTAACCCGACTGCGACCGACGAGGACATCGTTCGCGCGGCCATCGCAGCGCGCGCCCATGACTTCATCATGGCGTTACCAGATGGCTACAGTACGCACATCGGCGAGCGCGGCGTCAAACTTTCTGGCGGGCAGAAGCAGCGGCTTGCTATTGCTCGCGCGGTGCTCAAGAACGCGCCGCTGCTGATCCTCGACGAAGCAACGTCGGCGGTCGATGCCGAGACGGAAGCCGAGATTCAGGAAGCGCTCAATGAGCTGATGAAAGGCCGCACCTCGATTGTCATCGCCCATCGGCTCTCGACCATCCGCAATGCCAATCAGATCATCGTGCTGGATCGGGGCCGGGTGGTCGAACAGGGCCGCCACGAGGAGCTGATCTTCGCACACGGTCGCTATCAGCGGCTGCACGAGGCCAGCGCGAGGCTGAACTAAAAAGACAGGACTGAGGGCCGGGGACTGAGTAAAAAGGCAGTCGGCCAATCGGGCAGGTCTTCCGTCGGGGCGCGACTTTTCGCGTCCGCGCGCCCTCACTCCCGGCCCCTGGTGATGGCCTGTTCGCCCTGCGGGTCAAGACGCCGCTTCGCGGCGCGAACGAGGCCATACCACTTCGTCTCCCGGAGGGCGAGGGGATGAAAATATGCTGGCGCTTCTGTAGCGCTCAAACGTCCGCTGCGGGTGTCCCCAAATGCCGCCGCAGCCACATGGCGTAATACAGCGGGCGCGAGAGCAGCCAGAGCAGCCACCCGCGCATTTCGCCGTGGTGCTTGCGCGTGTAGATCAGCAGATCGCGGAAGTAGACGCGCGTCGCCGTCCAGTTGCGCGTAGCGGCCTTCTCGCGGTGGGTGATGCGCGCCTCGGCTAGAAAGTAGAACGGCGCGCCCATCCGCTGCGCGAGGTCATCTTCGGGGAAGTAGAGCAGCAGGGCGTCGTCCAGCAGCAGGTCATCGCGGCGGCTGAGCAGGCACGAGCCAGGGACGACCTCGACTTCGCGGCTGGTGGTGCGATCCCAGTCAAAGTACCAGTGATGGGCGTTCTCGCGCAGGCTTTGTCCGCGCAGCAGCCAGCCGAGCGGCGTGTGGTTAAAGAGCAGATAGCGGTAGGTGGGGATGCGCGAGCAGGTACGCTGAACGACGCTGTTCGGGTAATGAAGCTGCGCCGTCACGCCCGCATATTCCGGGTGCGCGTCGGCGAAGGTCAGCAGGGCTTCGAGCGCGCCCGGCTGCGGAATCGTATCCGGGTTGAGCAGCAGCACGTAAGGCGCGCGCGCGGCAGCAATGCCGAGGTTGTTACCGCCGCAGAACCACAGGTTTTTCCCCGGCGCAAGCAGGACGACGCGCGGGAACTCCGTCTCGACCATCGCGCCGCTGCCGTCGGTCGAGCCGTTATCGACTACGATCACTTCAGCAGGCGGGTCGAGCGGATCGAGCGCGGTCAGGCAGGCGCGCAGGTCGTCACGGGTGTTGTAGTTGACGATGACGATGCTGAGGTCACTCAGGTCGGCCAATACCCTCATCCTCAGGCTAGAGAATAGCGTCTGTCGGGGCGCAATTTTTCGCGCCCACTCGCCCTGATTGGTCGAGCCACCGCCGCGCGGCACGGGTGAGGCCAGCACTCCTTTGTCTCTCGGCGGGAGAGAAAGGAAGATCGCAGGGATGTTTTTCGCAGCGGCATGATGCATTATGCCCGGTCGTTTTGCGCCGTCATTCTGGCTTGCGGGCGACGATCAACGTCATGAAGTTGAACAGCCACGGCAGCACCGAGCGCGTCAGGCCGCCGATGCGTTCGGCCAGCGGGCTGGCGCGATAATAACCCGGCGCGCGGAACGGCCCGCCGAGTCCCCAGAGCGTGAAGGCGTGGCTGGTCGGCTCGGCGCGCAGCAGCTCGAAGCCCGCCGTTGTGACCGCGCCGATGAGCGCCGCGCGAGTATAAGTGCTCTCGTAAAAGTCCTCGTCGTTCAGCACGCTCCGACCGCTCAGCCGGCGGCGCAGCGCGACCAGCTCATGAACGACGTTCGGATAGGGAATCGTCAGCACCAGCACGCCGCCGGGGCGCAGGATGCGGAACGACTCGGCCAGCGCTGGCCCCATACCGCGCTCGAAATGTTCCAGCACGCCGAACGACAGATACGCGCCGAGGCTGTTATCGGCGAACGGCAGCGCGTGGACATCGCCGGAGAGCAGCGGCAGCGTCGGATCGTAATCGCGCGAGATGTGGAGCGCGTTCTCGGCGTAGTCGAGGCCGATGACGTTGTACCCCATCTGCCGCAGCGTGATGACGACCGCGCTCAGGCCGCTCCCGGCTTCGAGCAGCGGCTCGCCTTTGGGCAGGTAGGGCGCGTAGGCGTGGATTGTCTCCATCGAGCGCGGATAGTGGACGGCCTCAAGCTCGATTTCGACTGACGCGCTCTGCCAGATGTCTTCCCAGGCGTGGCGCGTGCTGTCATAACGGTCGGTGGATTGGGCCATGGAGTCTCGCTGAGTGCGTGGGGCGCGAATGACTCGATTAGACCGTGAGGATGGATTGCGCGCAAGTCAGCCGCTGCCGTTCAGCAGCCGCTCGATGGCCTCGACACGCTGATCGTAGGTGTGATGGGCGTAGACGTGGGCGCGCGCCGCGTCGGCGATAGCCTGCCGTTCGGCATCGTGCGCCAGATAGTAGGCCACTTTTTCACGCAGATCGTCGAGGTCGCTGTAGAGCACAATCGTCTCGCCCGGTGTGAACCAGCGCCGATTGCCCGGTCGGTCGTCGGCGATCTGAAACGTGCCGACTGCCGCTGCCTCGAACAGCCGCATGTTGCCGCCGTAGCGCATGAAATCGCCGTGCGTGTTGATCGTCAGCGTCGAGGCTGACAGCACGCGCAGCATGTCCTCGCCGAGCGCCCCGCCGCGCGCCTTGCTCCGCAGCGTCTCCGGCACGTCGTGGACGCTCCAGATGCCGAGGTCAAAATTGGTCAGCGCTTCAAGGGCGCGGACGCGCTCGCCGTACAGGTTGGCAGGGACGAGCGTGCCGACGAAGCCGACGTCGCAGCGGTAGGCCGCGCGCTCGGCGTCGGTCAGGGTGTAGGGATGATGAAAGTCGGGATCGCAGGCGGCAATCGGCAGGCAGACCGCGCGCGGCGCGCCCAGCTCAAGCCACTGAATCCCGTGATACTCGTCGTTGACCAGCACCAGATCGTAAAGCGGCGCGGCCTGCCGCTCGATGGCGTGCGAAAAGACAATCGGCGATGTGCCGCTGGCGTAGAGGACGCGGCAGCCTGTCTCGCGCTTGATCGTCGCCAGCGTTTCCGGGTAGATGATGGTGTTGTCGCCGACGACCCACAGGACGTCCGGTTTAAAGACGCGGGCGCGAGCCATCAGCCGCTGGTTACGCAGTCGATAGTCCGGGTTAAGCTGTGGCGGCAGCCGCCGACCGAGCGCCGAGACGACCTTCCCCGGCGTGAGTCGGGCGCTGTAGCGCTCGGCTTTCGCGCTGCCCCACGGCGGCTGATTGCGGTAAAAGACATCGAGCGTATGGCCGCGCCATTTGAGCGCGCGCTCATAGAAATGCTGCGCCATGCTCGGCGGGAACAGCGGCGGCGCTTCGCCCGACGGCGTGGCCGCGATGGCCGCTTCGAGCGCCTGGGGGTGATGGAGCGAGGCGACGAACAGGAATTTCATGGCGTCACGTCCGGCGTCGAGAGGGTTAGCGGCTGGCCGGTGCTGATCTCAAGGTAAACCGTGCGCGCGTCGGCAGATGTCGTATCGACTGCGACGCGGAAAGTCACGTCCCCTGTCGGCTGGCAGCGCCCGCCTGTCGAGTCCTTTTCGGCGCGCGGCGTCCACCAGTCGAGGTTGGCGACGATGTCGGCGCTGGTGCTGTACTCGAAACCGGGATCATAGCCGCTTTGCAGCGGCAGCGTGAAGCACGAATCGCGCAGCGCCGACTCGACGTCGGCAGTTGGAGCGGCGTAGCGCAGCCAGTAAATTGGGCGCGTCTGGCCTTGCCGCGCGAAATGAACGTCCGTTGCGCTCTCCGGCAGCAGCAGGTCGGGCAGACGCTTGATGCTGTCGATAGCATCCCCCCCGCTTTGCTCAATCAGCGTTGCGCCGCGGTTGTCCGCTGCGCGAAACTGCTTGATCTGCTGATTCATGACGTTGATGGCGTCGCGCGTGCGTGTGAACCACAGCCCGCCGCCAATCGCCGCGATCACGACCAGAATGGCGATCAGGACGCCGCGCCTGACCGGAGAGAGCGGCGGGCGCGGCGGCAGATCAGACGGAGCCGCCACCGGGGCTGATCCTCTCGATATAGCGGCTGGCCGATGCTTCGACCGACCGCTTGCCACCGACTGCTACGACGGCTTCCCACCAGCCCCCATAAATCCGGTCGAAATTATACGGCTCGACGGCGGCGACGATCCGCTGCACGCTGGCGGCGTTCATCGGGATCAGGTTTGGATAGCTGTACATGAAGCTGACGAAGCGCCGATCCTGCACCACCTGAATTGTATCTCCGGTGAAAATCGCGCCGCGCCCCTCTGCGCCCGCCGCCCAGTGCAGGATTGTGCTGCCCTCGAAATGGCCGCCGCAGCGCGCCAGCGTGATGCCGTCCTGAAGTTCGTAAGTTTCGCCATCCCAGAAGACCACTTCCAGTTCCGGGCGCATGACATAGGTGCGGTTGCTCTCGTGCAGGTAGATCGGCACGTTGCCGAAGGCGCGGCTCCACGCGATCATCGAGCTGTAGAAGTGCGGATGCGAGATGGCGATAGCCGTGATGCCGCCCATCGCGTTGACCGTGTCGATGGTCGGCTGGTCGATATAGGAGATGCAGTCCCACATCACGTTGCCTTTCGGCCCTTCGACGATCAGCGCGCGCTGGCCGATAGCCACTTTCGGCTCGGTGGCGATGCCGGTCAAACCCGGCTCGATCAGCCGGAAAACGTTGGCGTGGTCGCGCGCCAGCGTGTCCATCGTCGTCCAGTGCTGACCGCCGGGGCCGATGTACTGGCGCTCATCCTCGCAGATCGGGCAGTGCTTCGGCGCTTCGGGCGAGTCCTGAAACTGGGTTCCACAGGTCGTACAGATGTAATTGGTCATGAGGTTCCTCGCTGGCGATGATCGGCGCTGATTCTCATCGTAGCACGGCGATACTGTTCGGTCGCCGTTCGTTGGTCGTGCTGTCACCCTGTCCGTTTGAGCAGTCTAGCGCGGCGTAGTTGCCGCCTGATGCGGCGACCAGAGCGCCGCTGGTTCGACGCGCGGCGCTGGCGTCATGCGGAAGCGCCGCGTCCACAATTCGAGCGTGAGCAGGCGGAAGATCAACTCGACGTGGCTCTCGCGCCCGCTGAAGTGCGCCCGCAGCAGCTTTTCCAGCGCGGCGTGGTTGAATAATTCGCGGACAGTCGCGCCTTCGTCGAGCAGCACAGCTTCGATCCGGCTCTGCAACTCTGCGCCGAACCAGTTGAGAATCGGCGTGCCGAACGGCTGCTTGGGCCGCTCAAGGGCGAAGTCCGGCACGTCGGCGCGCATTGCCTCGCGCAGCACGTACTTGTTGGCGCGCATCCGCAGCGCTGGCGGCAGGTTGGCAGCGAAGGCCAGCAGCGCCGGGTCGAAGAACGGCACGCGCGCTTCGAGCGACCAGGCCATCGCCGTTTTGTCCTGCGAGAGCAGGGCGTTGCCGGTCAGCCAGGTGTTGATGACCAGCGCCTGCGCCGTGTCGTAAGGGTCATCGCGCAGGCTGCGCGCCAGAATGTCGCGGTAGGTCTTTTCCTTGTGCTGCGCCTGCCGCCACGCCGTCCTGAGGCTGCCGCCGTAGAGCCGACGGCGCAGGCTGTCGGTCAGCACCATGCCGTCGTAGGACTGCATCCGGCGCAGTCCCTCATCGCGGGCCATCAGCGCCTGACGGACGCGCGGGAGATACGTCGGCAGCGCGCCGATGTAGCGGTAGCGCTTGAAGGCCGGATAGTAGCGCTCGACCGCGCCGAGTGGCCCGCCGAGCGGCGACAGCCAGCCCCAGCGCGAGCGCATCTGCATCAGCCACGGAATCGCGCGGTGATGCAGGTAGCCGCCGAACAGTTCATCGCCGCCGAGGCCGGTCAGCACGACCCTGACTTCTTTGGCGGTGATTTCCGAGAGCAGCATCAGCGAGACGGCGGACGGGTTGGCGTTCGGCTCGTCGTGATAGTAAACGTACTGCTCGAAGCTGGCCCACCAGTCGTCGGCGCTGATGACGCGCTCGTGATGCTCGGTGTTGAAGTGCGCGGCGATTTTGCGGGCCTGGAGCAGCTCATTGTCCGGCGTCGCTGTCTGGTAGCCGACGGTGAACGTCTTGATCCGTCCGCTGGCTTCCTTCGCCATCAGCGCCAGGATCGAGGCCGAGTCGATGCCGCCGCTCAGGAACAGGCCGAGCGGGACATCGGCGCGCAGGTGCAGATGCACTGATTCGGCCAGCAGGCGGCGCGCCTCGGCGATGATCTCAGGTTCCGGGCGCGGGTCGTGGCCTGCGCTGGGAGCCGGGAATGTCCAGTGTTGATGCAGCCGTGTGCTGCCGTTTTCGGCGATCAGGGCGTGACCGGGCGGCAGACGGCGCACGTCCGCGAACAGCGTCTCGTCGCCGAGTGGGTAGCCGAAGCTCAGGTAGGTGTCGAGTACGTCGAGGTTGATGTCGCGGCGCATTGACGGATCGGCGAACAGCGCCTTGACCTCGCTGGCGAACAGCAGCCGACCGTCGCGCTCGGCCAGATAAATCGGCTTCATGCCGATGTGGTCGACGGCCAGCAGCAGGCGGGCGTGATGAGAGTCCCAGAGCGCGAAGGCGTACATGCCGCGCAGCCTGCCGAAGAAGTCGAGGCCGTGCTGCTCGTAGAGGTGGATCAGCGTCTCGCCGTCGCCATCGGTGTTGAAGGCGTGGCCCTGCTGCACTAACTCGGCGCGCAGCTCGCGGTAGTTATAGATTTCGCCGTTGAAGACCATCGCAATCGTCCGGTCTTCGTTATAGAGCGGCTGATCGCTGCCATCGACGTCGATGATGCTCAGGCGGCGCATCCCCAGACGAACGTTGGGCGCGGTGAAGTAGCCGTCACCGTCGGGGCCACGATGGCGAATCTGGTCGCACATGCTGCGCAGCGTCTCGAAGTCGGCGCGGTGGTGGCCGCTGAGGTCAAGAATACCGGCAATTCCGCACATCGCTCATCCTGTTCCGCTTGCCTGCATCGTCTGAGGATACACGCATCATCGCGCCGACGCCAGAGTCCAGCCAGCATCGCTCGCTCCTTTATCGGGATCGTGTCCATCGACGCCGATGGCCTTCGCGCGTCGTCTCTCAGCCGGGAAGGGGATAATGTGCCGGATCGCCCAGTGTTAAGGATGACGCTTTATGGATGGGTTCTATATTAAGGATGCTTTACAGCCCCCTCAACATCCGTTATCGTAAAGAAGTACGGCAACCTGTTCGCCGTACAAAGGAAATCCCCCGCTATGAATGAGGCAGCCGATCTGACTGTCCAGTACACTGATGAACTCGAAGGCCGGATTGCCGCCTGGGCGCGCGCGAAGATCGAACCCAAACGGATCGGGCATGTGCGCGGCGTGGTCGAAAGCGTCGAGCATCTGGCGCTGCGGTACGCGCCGGATGACGTCCGACGCGCGCGGCTGGCGGGCTGGATTCACGATGTTGCCAAACACTGGTCGGACGAAGAGCTGCTCGATTTCGCCGAGTCGCACCGGCTGCCGGTTTCCGACACTGAGCGGCAGGTTCCCTCGCTGCTGCACGGGGCCGTTGGCTACGCGCTGGCGAACGACGTATTTCTGCTCGAAGACGACGGGCTGCGCGCCGCCTGCACCAATCATACGACTGGCGCGCCGGATATGGCGCTGCTCGACAAGATCATCTTTGTGGGCGACCTGATCGAGCCGGGACGCAGTTTCCCCGGCATCACGCCGATCCGCGAGGAAGCGGAAATTGATCTCGATACAGCCGTGCTGCGCGCGGTCGATTTTATCATTGCCCATCTGGTCGATAGACATCGCATCATCGAACCGCGCGCTATTTTGCTCCATAACCAGCTTCTGGCGTCCGGTAGTGACTATACCGACTGAATTTCCCCGTCAGATAGCTGCGCAGTGTGGATCGTCGCGTCCACGCCGGGGATGACCGCTAAGATCGCCTGTGGCTAGAACTTATGTTCGCAGGTTCGACTGGTTTGCGTTATACTTTCGCTCGCATGTTTTCTCACACAGGAGCGAAGAATGAATCAGGCACTTGCAGAAACCTGGTCGATGGTCAACGGGACGCACGGGATGCGGACGGAACTGCTCGACTCGTTGACCGACGCCGACCTGAGCTTTACCCCCGGCGGGCAGGCGATGACACTCGGCGCGCTGATTAAGGAGTTCGGTGAGATCGAGCAGTCGTACATCGACTCACTGGCGGCTCACACGCAGAATTTCGACTATCGCAATCCTGAGGCTGGCCTCGATACCCACATGGATCGTCTGAAAGCGTGGCTCAAGGCGCTCGACGGCAAGATGCAGACGACGCTCGATGCTATGTCCGAGACCGACCTGCAAAAGCCGATTGATCGCGGCAGTTTCTCGGTCAACGTGGACACGCAGTTGCAGATTTACCTTCAGGCGCTGCTGATCTTCTTCGGCAAGGCGACGATTTATTTCCGGGCGATGAGCAAGCCGCTGCCAGGGTCGACGCTGGCGTGGATCGGCTGAGGACGCTCGAAGCGTGAATCAAAACAGGGGCCGACGCGCTGATCGCCTCGGCCCCTGTCGTTGGTGAGTGAGGAAGTGAGTTAGTCGCCTGCCGCAGCGAGGGCTGCTGCGTTCGAGGTATCCAGCCGAACGGCTGGCCCCATCGTCGAAGTCAGCGTGACTTTCTTGACGTAGATGCCCTTGACACCCGCTGGCTTGACACGGTTGACCGCGTCGATAATCGCCTGCGCGTTTTCGACGAGGTTCTGCGCGTCGAAGCTGGCCTTGCCGACCGGAATGTGCAGGTTGCCCGTCTTATCGTTACGGAACTCGACACGGCCTGCCTTGAGTTCCTGAATGGCGCGGGGCAGGTCTTCCGGCTGGACGACGGTTCCGGCCTTCGGGTTCGGCATCAGGCCGCGTGTGCCGAGGATACGACCGAGACGACCGACTTTCGGCATCATCGCCGGGACAGCGAGAGTGGCCTCGAAGTCGAGCCAGTTATCTTTCTGAATCCGGGCGATCACTTCGTCGTCGGCGATGATGTCCGCCCCGGCGGCCTCGGCGCTGCGGGCATCTTCACCTTCGGCGAAAACCAGCACGCGGACCGTCTTGCCGAGACCATGCGGCAGCAGCACGGTGCTGCGTACCTGCTGGTCGCTGTGGCGCGGGTCGATGCCGAGACGGAAGTGCAGCTCGATGGTTTCGTCGAACTTGGCAGTGGCGGCGGCTTTGGTCAGCGCCATCGCGTCGGCGAGCGGGTAAGTGCGCTCGATGTTGACTGTTTTCAGCGCTGCTGCAAAGCGCTTGCTGGGCTTATTGGACATTTCATGGTCTCCTGTGGTCAAGTGGACACGCTCGACGCGCATCCTCCCACGATCAATTGGATAGGAACTGGCGCGAAAACGTCGATTAGTCGGTGACTTCGACACCCATCTGCCGGGCAGTGCCTTCGATCTGCTTGATGATGGCGTCCATGTCCTTCGTGTTCATGTCGCTGCGCTTGACTTCGGCGATATCCATCATCTGTTTGCGCGAAATCTTGCCCACCTTGACGGTCTGCGGCGTCGGTGAACCCTTGTCGATTCCTGCTGCTTTCATAATCAGGAAGCCGGTCGGCGGACTCTTGAGGATGAATTTGAACGAGCCATCCTGAAAGACCGTGATTTCCGCCGGGACGATTTCGCCGATGCGGTTGCTGGTGCGCGCGTTATATTCCTTAACGAACGCCATCAGGTTGATGCCGTGCTGAGCCAGCGCCGGACCAATCGGCGGGGCGGGGGTCGCCTTACCGGCATTGATCTGGAGCGTGACGATTGCTTTAACTTTCTTTGCCATTGACTCAATTCCTCACTTGATGGTTGACGAAGTCACCCCGAACCGGGCAACCGAATGGTTAGACTTTCTCGACTTCCAGGAAGTCCAGCTCGACCGGCGTATCGCGGCCAAAGAAGTTGACCATGACGCGCACTTTTGACTTATCGGTGTCAATAGCAGCGACCGTGCCGATGAAGTCGTTGAACGGCCCATCGACGATCCGCACCTTCTGGCCGACCTTGAAGGTGACTTTGATCTTTGGCGCTTCTTCCGACATGCGATCCATGATTTGCTTGACTTCTTCAGGCCGCAGCGGCGTCGGGTCGTTGCCCATCCCGACGAAGCCGGTGACGCCGGGCGTGTTACGCACGACGTACCACGAATCTTCGTCGAGCTTCATTTCCACCAGGATATAGCCGGGGAAAACGCGCTTTTCGACCGTCCGGCGCTTGCCGTCCTTGACTTCGATTTCTTCTTCGGTGGGAACGATGACGTCGAAAATCTTGTCGCGCATCCCCATCGTTTCAATGCGCTGCTCGATGGCGTGGCGCACCTTATTTTCGTAGCCGGAATAACAGTGGATGACGTACCAGAGCTTTTCATTCGACGCCTTCGGCGCAGAATATTCGTCGTCGAGGACCGGGCGCGAAGGCGTTTCCTCTGCCGGACGGTCGTCGAGGTAGACTGGCTCTGGATCGTAATCCTCGTCCTGGCGGAAGCTGGAATTGTTTGCCATGCCCTGACTCCTCAAAACGTCCCTAGTACGGCGATGACGAGGCGCGGCGGCTGTTTGTCCGCCAGACGACGTAACCGGCGACCAGTGCGATCAGGACAACTGCGAGCAGGATCACGGGGCGGCTGAGGCCGATGGTGAACAGCTCGGTGAAGATGACAGAAATTGCGCCGAGAATCAGCGACGACACGATCAGCGTCATCACGACGATCACCGTCAGCCGCTGCGTTTCTTCGCGGGTCGGCCAGACGACCTTGTCCATCTCGGAACGGACGCCATCGATATAATCGGCGACGGAATCCCGGGTTTTAGCGAGCCAGTTGCGGTGGTCTACTTCTTCTTCCTGACGGCGGCGGCTGGGCGTAGCACGGCCTTTTGATGCCGTGATGCCACGGGTATCCTCTTCGTCTTCCGACTCGACAGCCTCGTCGACTTCCTCAGGCTCGGAGCGCTGACCGAACAGACGGCGGCGGCGACGGCCTTCTTGTTCCAGTTTCTCGGCGGACATCGGTTACTTCTCCTCGCTGTTCATGTCGTACCTGGGGCTACTATGAAAGACACCGCCGCAAGGGGCGGTGTCGTTCGTTGTATCGACAGGGGCACAAGGACTCGAACCCTGAATAACGCTTTTGGAGAGCGTTGTGTTACCATTACACCATGCCCCTAAAAGTGCCGTATGCTCATTTTACATGAGGCATCACGGCGAGTCAACGCAAGCGCCCGCTGTTGGGGCCGCGCTGATGTTACTTGGTTTCGCGGTAGAGGACGTGCTTACGCACCAGCGGGTCGTACTTCTTCAGTTCGATCCGACCGGTGTCGTTGCGGCGGTTCTTCTGCGTGTAATACATGTGGCCGCTCTCGGTGCTTTTCAGCTTGACGATGACGCGGTTGCCTTTTTTCGCCATTTTCTGGATTCCCTACTTTACAATGGTGCTAAAGCCCCAGCTGGGATTTGAACCCAGGACCTCATTCTTACCAAGAATGCGCTCTACCCCTGAGCTACTAGGGCGCAGTGCGGTACGTGTGGCTAACGTACCTAGTGGGCCGGGCAGGACTCGAACCTGCGAAGGCTACCGCCAGCGAATTTACAGTCCGCCCCCTTTGCCACTCGGGACACCGACCCAGGTTGTTAAGCAGACAAGCCACCAATGAGAGTTGAACTCATAACCTACCGCTTACAAGGCGGTTGCTCTGCCATTGAGCTATGGTGGCAAAACCCATCTCTGCGGCAGGATGTGCTTGTCATTCTACCATGTGAAGAAGTTCAGCTTCAAGGTGCTTTTGAGCGCGAAACCATCCCCGACACGGAAGACGCATTCTAGCGGAGCGCTCCCCGTGTGTCAATGGCGTGCTTGACTCGCTCCGGGGATGAATTTGCGCCCTAAAACGCCAGCTTCAAGTCCTTCAGGCCGCGGATGACGTAGGCGGGCTTGAACTCCGGCGCGTCCCCGGCGAGGCGCAGATTCGGCATCCGGCGCAGCAGCGTCGCCAGCGCAATTTGCAGTTCCATCCGGGCCAGCGGCGCGCCGAGGCAGTAGTGAATCCCCAGGCTGAACGAGACGTGCGGGTTGTCCTCGCGCGCCACGTCAAGCTGATCGGCGTGGTCGAAGCGCGCCGGGTCGCGGTTGGCCGAGCCGAACAACAGCGCGAACTCTTCGCCCTTCTGGAACGAGTGACCTTTGTATTCGATGTCCTGAAGTACCCAGCGGCGGAACAACTGGAGCGGGGTATCGTAGCGCAGCAGTTCCTCGACCGCCGTCGGCACGAGCGCCGGGTTGGCCTTGAGCTTCGCTAACTGGTCGGGATGTTGCAGCAGCGCCCACAGCCCGTTACCGAGCACATTGACGGTCGCTTCGTGACCGGCGTTGAGCAGCAGCACGCAGGTTGCAACCAGTTCGTCTTCGGTCAGCGTGTCGCCCTGTTCCTCGACCAGCGCCAGCGCGGTAATCAGGTCGTCTTTCGGTGCGGCGCGGCGCTGGCGCGCCAGCGCGATCAGGTAGTCGGAAAATTCGGTCGCGGCCTGAACGGCCCTGCGCGCGGTTTCTGGCGTGTGGTTCAGTTCGTACATGGCGACGATGTCCGCTGACCACGGACGCAGCTTGCCCTGATCCTCTTCCGGCACGCCGAGCAGTTCGGCAATCACGACGACCGGCAGCGTGGCGGCAAAATCGGCGATCAAGTCCATCTGTCCGTCTGGCTCGACGGCGTCGAGCAGGCCGTCGGTGATGGCCTGTATCTTGGCGCGCAGGTTCTCGACGCGCTTCGGCGTGAAGACCTTATGGACGAGCGCGCGCAGCCGCGTATGATCGGGAGGCTCCTTGTCGAACATCGAATGCGCGCTCAGTTTATGGAACGGCGCGTAGGCCGGGTTCTTCGGCGGCAGGCCGAGTTCTTCGCGCGTGGCGATATGCTCCATCGTCCGTCCGAGCCGCCGATCCTTGAGCAGCGTCGAGACGTCGTCGTGCGTGGTGAAGAACCACATGCCAATTTTCTCGTCGTAGAATATCGGGGTCGTCGAGCGGAGCCGGTCATAAGTCGGATAGGGGTTGTGCAGAAAATCGGGCGACTGCGGGTCGAAAGTCATCGGCGGCATCTCCGGCTCAGGCGAACGCCGGATATGGTAAAGCCAGCCTCAGGTGCTGTCAAAATCTGCTGCCGCCGAAAATTGAGTCTGCGCGCCATCTTGCAGTAGAATGTCGCCAACCACATTGGTTCATCACCGGGAGCCTGTCATGTCCGATTTGCTGATTCGCAACTGCAACGTCCTCTCAATCTCGGTCGATGAGCAGGTCAGTGTGCTGGAAGCGCAGGATATCATCGTCCGCAACAACCTGATCGAGGACATTCGCCCGACCGGCGAGATCGATGCCAGTCACTTCCGCGACGTCCTTAGCGCCAACGGCCTGCTCGCCATGCCGGGGCTGATTAACTGCCACGCGCATGTGGCGATGAACCTGTTTCGCGGGCTGGCTGAGGACGTCTCGACGCACCGCTGGTTCAACGAATATATCTGGCTGCTGGAAAAGAACCTTCAGGCGGGCGACGTTTACTGGGGGATGCAGCTTGGGCTGGCGGAGATGATCCGCGCGGGCGTGACGACTGTCGCCGATCATTACTTCTACATGGATGAGGCGGCGCAGGCCGTCGATATGGCGGGGACGCGGGCGCTGCTCGGCTGGGCGATCTTCGGCTCGGAAGGGCAGGCTAAGATCGACCGTACCGGCGAGTTCGTCAGGGAGTGGGACGGCGCGGCGGACGGACGCATTCGCACGATCATGGCCCCGCACGCGCCTTATACCTGCGACGACGATTTTTTGCGCGCGACCGCCAAAAAGGCGAAAGAACTCGGCGTGGGCATCCACATTCACGCCGCCGAGCAGATGCCGCAACCCCTGTCGAGTCTGGAGAAGCGCGGCATTACGCCGATTCAGGTGCTGGAACAGACCGGCGTGCTTGACGTGCCGGTGATTATCGCTCACGGCTGTGGCCTGCTGCCGGAAGACATCGAGCGGCTGAGCCATTATCAGGCGGGCATCGCCTGCGCCGCCAAGACCTATCTCAAGCACGCGCATAATACGACGCCGGTGCTGGAACTGCGCAAGGCCGGGATTCCGGTCGGGCTGGCGAGCGACGGCGCGGTGAGTAACAACACGCTCGACATCTTCGAGGTCATGCGTTTAATGGCGCTGATGCAGAAATACAGCCACGGCGATGCTGAAGTCATGACTGTGAACGAAGCGCTTGGCGTGGCAACCCGGTCGAGCGCCTGTACGCTCGGCATGGCGAACAACGGCGCGCTCGAAGCGGGCTTTCTGGCCGACATCATTCTGCTTGATCTGAGCGGGATGCATCATCAGCCGCTGCACAGCGTCACGACCAGCCTGGTCTACAATATGCGCGGCGATGACGTCAAAACGGTGATCGTCGATGGCCGGGTGATTATGAAAGACCGCGTGCTGCTGACGCTCGATGAAGCCGAGATCGTCGCCCAGGCCAGAAGCCGGATGGCGCGCCTGTCGCGCCGCGACCCGTCGCTGCGGCTTCAGACCTACGCGCCGTAGCTGCTGCGGCACAGGCGCAGGTCGCTGCCTGAATAACACGAGAACTGGACTCGGTCAGCGCGTGAACGCTTTATCTTCCGTCGGGGCGCGACTTTTCGCGCCTGCTGACCCTCACCCCCGGCCCCTCTCCCTCAGGGCGAGGGGAGGAAGATCAGGGCCGCGATGGTTCGCATCCGCTCCCCCTCTCCGTTGACGGGGACGAAGCGTGCCGAACGTCTCCTTGTTCGGCAGGAGCCGGAGGCCGCGTAGGTCAGGGGGAGGGTCATGCCCCTGCAAAATTCCTCTGCCGCATTCTCTGCCCCGTGAGCCGAAAATCTCCGCTCGTAACAGGCATCTATGACAAGCGTTGGCGCTGACATCCCTTCAATGATGGGCTTTCAGGCCCGCAGGTGCTTCTGAAAGAACGCCAGCAGCGGCGGCAGGTAGACCGACTCCGGCACGAGATGGCCGGTGCCTGCGACCGGCAGCAGCGTGACGTCGGCCTTGACGCCCTTGAGCGCTTCATGGAGCAGGGTGGCATGTTCAAAGCTGACGGTCGTATCCTCGGTGCCGTGGACGATCAGGAACGGCGGCGCGTCGGCAGTGACGTAAGCCGCCGGATTCGCGTGCCAGACTGTTTCTGTGGCGCTGCGCGCTGACCCGCCGACGAGCCAATCTTCGGCTTCAGTGGCGATCAGGCTGACGTCAACCGGCGGCGAGATCGGCGCGACGGCCTGCACTCGCGCTGAATAGTCGTGGCTGACAGGCTGGCCGTCTGGCGTCTCGCGGTCGCCGGATGTGCCGAGCAGCGCCGCCAGATGTCCTCCGGCGGAATGGCCCCAGACGCCGATCCGCTCATCGTCAATGTGGTAGTCCTCGGCGTTGGCGCGCAGCCAGCGGATCGCCGCCCTGACGTCCTCGATCTGCGCCGGAAACGGCGCGACGTCGGTCAGGCGATAGTCGAGGCTGACGGTGAAGAAGCCGTGCTCGGCGAAGATGCGGTTGCGCTCGGCCTGTTTTTCGCCGTAGCGCCAGCCGCCGCCGTGAATTTCGACGATGACCGGCATCCGCTCGGTGGGCTGCGGCTGTGGGCGCAGAATGTCGAGGTAGAGCGGCTGGCCCGCGCCTGCCCCGTAGCAGACATTGCTGATGAGTAACGTCGATCCCTGCTCTTGACGCATGAATCAATCCTTTGCTGCGCTGGCGGCGATGCGATCAGAAACTCTTTCGCTGGCGCGGACGTCTGCTCGATGAGCCGAAAGTTCCGCCGAAAGTCGGAGCGGAAACGGCACAAGGTCGGTCGAACGCGCGCCGCGACCGTGGTTCAATCGAAGTTAAGCGAAACGCGCCTCTATAGACTAGAATACCGGACATGACCGCAAATATCGTATTGCAAACTGTCAATTTGACCAAGCGTTATCCCGGTTCCTACCGTAAACCGGGGCGTCTGGCGCTCGACAACCTCAACCTGACCGTGCAGCGTGGCGAAATCTTCGGCTATCTGGGGCCGAACGGGGCCGGCAAGACGACGACGATCCGCCTGCTGCTCGACCTGATCCGCGCCTCGTCCGGCTCGGCGACCGTCTTCGGCCTCGATTCGCACGCTGATTCGGTGGCGATCAAGCGCTCGGTCGGCAACCTGCCCGGCGAGCTGCGCCTGTGGGATCATCTGACGGGCCTCGACGTGCTGCGCTACTTCAGCTCGCTTCGCCCCGGCTGTAACTTCGACTACGCCATGACGCTTTCGCAGCGGCTGCACCTCGACCTGAACGTCCGCGTCCGTAGTTATTCGACCGGCAATAAGCGTAAGCTCGGCATCATTCAGGCGCTGATGCACAAACCGGCGCTGCTGATCCTCGACGAGCCGACGATGGGCCTCGACCCGCTGATGTCGGCGACCTTCAATCAACTGCTGATCGAGGCGCGCGACGAAGGCCGGACGGTTTTCCTGTCCTCGCACGTCCTGTCGGAAGTCGAGCACATCTGCGACCGCGTCGCTGTCCTGCGCGATGGCGGGCTGCAAGCGGTCGAGCGCATCAGTGACCTCAAGCAGGCGATGGTGCGCTGGATTACGATTGACGTCGCCGCGCCGCTGGACACGGCTGAATGGGCAGCGCTGCCCGGCGTCAGCGATGTCGTCGGCCTGCCGAATGGCGTCCGGTTGCGCGCGACCGGCAGCATCGACCCGGTCATTAAGCTGGCGGCGCGCTACGCCGTCCGCGATATGCACATTCAGGAACCGTCACTGGAAGACTTTTTCATGGCGTTTTATGGTAAGGTACACGGGCAATGATTGAAACCACTCGACCCTTATTGTCGGAGGCGCCGGTGTCGGATGTTCATCTTCAGGTGATGACAGCGCAGCCTGCGCTGGAAACGCGCGTGGGAGCGGTCTTTGCCCGCACGCTGCGTGATAATCTGCCGGGCATTCTGGCCTGGGGACTCGGCTACGCGCTGTTCATCGCCATCGTCACCATCCTCTATCCGGCTTTACAGAAGAACAATACCCTGCTCGGTATCGTCAACAGTCTGGGACTGCTCGGTGCGGGGCATGGGACGCTCAAGCTCAGTACCGTCACCAGCTTCCCCGGCTACCTCTCGTTCGAGGCGCTCGGCCTTGCGCCGCTGATTCTGGCGATCTATGTCATTCCGCAGGCGCTCGGCATCGTCTCGCGCGAAGAAGAACGTGGCACGCTCGACCTGCTTCTGAGCACGCCGCTGCCGCGCTGGCGCTTCCTGACTGAGAAAGTGCTGGCAATTATCGCCTCACTGGTGGCCGTGCTGCTGATGATGGGGCTGTCGCTGGTCGTCAGCGTCGCGCTGGTCGATGGGGTCGATCTGCCGTTTGTCAATGCTGCGGCGGGCATCTGGGGCATCTTCCCAATCTCGCTGACGATTATGATGGCGACGCTGTTCATCTCCGTGTCGGTGCGCCCCGGTCGCTCGCCCGGCGGCATCACCGCACTGTTTGTCATCGCCAGCTACTTCGTCCGCACGCTGGCCGACATCACGCCCGGCGTCCCCTGGCTGGAAACCGCCCGCGACCTGTCAATCTTCGATTACTACCGCAGTATCACCACGCTTTCAGAAGGTTTCCAGCCGTCGTATGATGGGGTGCTGTTCGCCGTTGCCGCCGTCCTGTTCGCGCTCTCACTGTGGCAGTTCCAGCGGCGCGATGTCGGCGTCTAGAACCGGCGCGCCCAATAGGTCGTCAGAGGGCTGCCGAATCGGTTAGACTAAACCCCGTGTAGGTTTCCACGACAGGAAAGGCACGGGGTTTATGTTGCAGATCGGGTTGATGTTCGAGGGGCAGTTCGGGCTGAACTGGCCGCGCTGGCGCAGGCTGCTTGAGGCGGCGGAAGACCTGGGCTTTCAGTGTGTCTTCCGTTCCGATCATTTCACCATCGGTACGCCCGACGATTCGCTGGAAACGTTCACCTCGCTGACCTACGCCGCCGACCACACCCGGCGGATCGAGCTGGGAACGCTGGTTGCGCCGACCACCTTTCGCCATCCGTCGATGACAGCGCGGGTTGGCGCGGCGATTGACGATCTGAGCAATGGGCGTTTCATCCTCGGCCTCGGCGCGGGCTGGAACGAGGCGGAACACCGCGAGTTCGGCATTCCTTTTTATGACAAAAAGGCGCGCTTCGATAGGCTGGTCGATGCGCTCGAAATCACGCAGCGTCTGCTGACCAGCGATCAGCCGACCTCGTATCAGGGCCGCGTTTACTCGCTCGATGGCGCGGTGATGCTGCCCCGTCCGCAGCGCCGGACGCCGATCCTTGTCGGCGGCAATGGCCCGCATAAGACGATGCCGCTGGCGGCGAAATATGCCGACGAATGGAACGCCGTTTTCGTCGCGCCGGAAGCCTACCGTGATCTGAATAAACACATGGACGATCTGCTCACTCAGGTCGGTCGCCCGTTATCGAGCGTCAAGCGCTCGCTGATGAACCGGGTATTCGTTGGCGCGAATGATGCCGAACTGCGCAGCAGGATCGCCGCCGACCCACGAGCCGACGAGTCGCTGCTCGAAGGTAAGAACATCGTCGGTACGCCGTCGCAGATCGTCGATATTCTCGGTCGCTATCAGGACGCCGGATTGCAGCGCGTCATGCTTCAGTGGCTCAACCTCGAAGACTATGAAGGGCTGGAGCTGCTCGCGCGCGATGTGCTGCCCCATTTCCACGGCTGACGCTTCACGCGAAATGCAGTTGAGCAAAACAGCGCGGCAAGCTGGAAACCTGATAACGGCAGCCGCTTTCCCTCTCCGTTTACGGGGAGGGGACAGGGGAGGGGTTCGGTTTTCGCACTTCCACGGCTAACGGCCCGGAGTGCGCTCCAGTACAGTCGTCCTGACCGAAATACGGATGCGTGACGCTGAGGTGGAGCGTTACACTCTACACCGATGTTACTTTTCAAGTGGGGCAGCTTGATGAAGATTGGTTTGCAGATTCCCCGGTTTACCTGGCCCGGCAGCACGGCGCAGATCGCGCCGACGCTCAGGCAGATCGTCCAGGCGGCGGACGAGGGCGGTTTCGCCAGCCTGTGGCTGATGGATCATTTCTTTCAGATTCGCGGTGTCGGCGCGTACACTGAGCCGATGCTCGAAGGCTACAGTGGGCTGAGCTACATTGCCGCGCTGACGAGTCGGGTGAAACTCGGCACGCTGGTGACGGGCGTCGTCTATCGCTATCCCGGCCTGCTGGTCAAGACGGCGACGACGCTCGACGTGCTTTCCGGCGGGCGCGCCTATCTCGGCATCGGTGCGGCCTGGAATGAGCAGGAAGCGAAGGCGCTCGGCGTGCCGTTCCCGCCGGTCGCCGAACGATTCGAGCGGCTTGAGGAAGCGCTTCAGATCGCGCGTCAGATGTGGTCGGGGAACAGCGGGCCGTTCAACGGCAGACATTACCAGCTTGCCGAAACGCTGTGTCAGCCGATGCCGCTCTCACAGCCGCATCCGCCAATTATGATCGGCGGCATGGGCGAGAAAAAGACGCTGCGGCTGGTGGCGCAGTATGCCGATGCCTGCAACCTGTTTTACTCTTATGGCCGCGACGAGATCGTTAAACGGCTGGACACGCTCAGGGCGCATTGTGCAACGTTCGGACGGGACTACGCCGAGATTGAAAAGACCTCATACAACGTCGTCCGCGCTGGCCCGGTCGATATCGCGGCAATGATCGCCCTGCTGCGCGATCAGGCGTCGCTCGGATTCGATCATGCTATTTTCAGCATGGCCGAAGTCGAGACGCTCACGCCGGTCGAAACCTTCATCCGCGAAGTCATCCCTGCCGCTGCTGACTTGTAAACCTATCCCTCACCCTACGGGACGAGATGCCGCTGCGAGGCGCGAGCGAGGCCATAACCCTTAAGGCGAGGGGTGAAGCGCCCGGCTGATATAATCGCCGTTTTTCGTAAGGGCATGATGAGGGTCTTTGCAAATTAAAGCTGGCTCCTGTTCCTGCAGTTTTAGCTGGCTTCAGCCAGCTTCAGTTTACTTGCCGGAGGGCTTTAGCCTCCGGCGCGACGCGGTAGCAAACGATGCTGACCAGAATGAGAAGCTTCAGTTTACTTGCCGGAGGGCTTTAGCCTACGGCGCGACGGTAGCAAACGATGCTGACCAGAATGAGAAGCTTCAGTTTACTTGCCGGAGGGCTTTAGCCTCCGGCAGCCTGGCCGGAATAATAAGGCAACGACCATCATCATGCCCGTTTTAGGTTAGCCCGATTCCTGCTTCTTCTCGATCATGGCGGCGATTTCGCGCCGACCTTTGGCCTTCGCAAAGTCGAGCGGCGTCTGGCCGTCATTCGATTTGATCGTCAGGTCTGCGCCGCTGTCGATCAGCAGTTTCGCCACGTCAAGATGGTTCTGCCAGGTCGCGTCGTGGAGCGCGGTGTAGCCGTTGTATGGCCCGCGTTTGTCGATCTCGACGCCATACTCGATCAGCAGTCTGGCCGTGTTGGCGTGACCGGCGTAGGCCGCCGCGTGCAGTGCGGTCGCCTTCATGCCGGGGTCGACGGCCTTGACATCGGCTCCGGCCTGAAGCAGCGCCTTAAGCACGTCGGCGTAGCCGAGGTAAGCCGCCTGCACAACCGGCGGGTCGCCGTTATCCAGCTCATCGACGTTGACGCCCTGCGCGATCAGGCGATGGACGGTCGCCGCGTCATTGCGTTTCACGGCCTGCATCAATGCGGTCATCGAGTCGCTCCTGTGCTGATGTTCAATGGCTCATCATCGTACCGCGAGCGCGCGACAAACAAAAGCCACCGGCTGAAGCAGATTGCCTCGTAAGCGAGCTAAAAGAGTGACCCTGACGCACTGTTACGATACCAGCCGCCGGTTGACCACGCGAAAAATCCCGATGACTACGACCGCGCCGAAGACCGCCACGACCAGACTGGCAATGACGCTGCCGGGGCCACCTTCAGGCCGCGAGATGCCGAGCAGGCCGATAATCAGCCCGCCGACGACCGAGCCGACCAGCCCGAGGATCAGGTCGGTGATGAGCGGCTGATTCGAGCGCATGATCGAGTTGGCAATCATCCCCGCCAGCGCGCCGACGATCAGCCAGCCGACACAGATGAACGGCGACCACAGAATATGCCCAAGCGTTTCCATTGCAATACTTCCCTGAGTGCCGCGTCTGCCCCCATGATAGCGAGAGTTTTATTGCGAAGCCAATGAACGCCGCCTGAGCCGAGAGAACTCTCTTTGCTTCTCCTCATCTCTCGGTTCAGGGTCCTTCTTTCTGTTATTGCCCGACAATGCCCCACTGGCCGTCGAAGGTGTAGACAATGCGACCGTCCGGCAGCGCCAGATAGGTTCGCGCCTGAAAGTAAGCGCCCGACTGCTGCACGCGCAGCGAGTAGGGCAGCTCCGGCGCGCTTGCCCAGCCGAGCGCGGTGGCGATCTCCGGCGTGCTGGCCCACAGTTTAGCGAAACCGCGCGTCGGCGCGTACAGGCCGGACGGCGGTGTGCCGGGGACGCTGACCGCCTCGCCGTCGCTGTAGCTGTCGGGATAAACCGCTGCCTTGCTGCCGTCGTTCAGCAGCACGTAGATTTGCCGTGTGTCGCCGCGCCAGATCATGGTTCCGCGCTCGAAGGTCTGGTAGGAGCCATCGACCTGCGTCATGCCGGACTGCGGGCAGGATTTCGAGCCGGGATCGCTGCCGAAGAAATACGTGTACGGGCAGTTGACGCGCACGCTGGCGACAGTTGAGGTCTGCCGGTCATGGTCGTCGATGGCGATCAGCCGGAACTGCGCGCCCTCGGTGTAGTAATCGGGCAGCGACAGCGTCCACTGGCCGGACATTGGCGGATTCTGGATGAAGTCGCCGAACTGGTTGTCGGGCGTCAGGCGGACGATCAGCAGCGAGCGCGCCCCGATGACATTCCATGTGACCGTGACCTGCGCGCCCCGGTCAACCTGATAGGGCGCGGCGCTGAATTGGACAATCTGCGCTGGCGCGTCCGGCGTCAGGATCGGCGCGCTGTCATACTGGGTGAGGCCGCTGATGGCGGTCGGCTGCGGGATGTTGGTCGGCACGACCGGAACCGTTGCCACGCCGAGGATTGGCACGGTCAGCGTCTTCTCGGCGTAGATCGTCCCGCTGGCGATGTCAACCAGCCGCAGCCGAATCAGCACTGCCGAGCCAGACGGCGGCAGGATCGGCGCGACGTCGCCCTGACCGCTCGACGCGACCCAGAGCTGCGAGCGCGGCAGCTCAATCGAGACGCTGCCGCCGCCGTCGAAAACCTGCTCAAAGATCAGATTAGAGGTCGGCGCGCGCTGTTCGACCTTCCAGAACACGGGGATGCGGGCGCTGTGCTGCGCCAGCGAGTTGGCGTCGATGCCCTGTACGCCGGTCGTGAAGGCAGCAATGGCGGGAGTACCGCCCGGTTCGGCAGCATAAGGAATGCTCAGCACGCGCTGATCGACGATCCGATTCTGACTGTCGAGGATCGAGAGGCGATAGGTCGGCGAGCAGAAGCCGCAGGTCTGGCGAATGGGCGTGACATAGATGCCGCTGGTGGCGAGCGGCTGCGTGCTGAAATCGACCAGCGGCGACCAGCCGCGGTCGGCGTAGCTGTCGAGCGCCATATGATAATTGCCATCGACGCCGACCGTCGTCCATGCCAGCGTCACCGTCGTCTGCCCGGCTTCGGCGGCATCGACTGTGATCGAGTCGACGCTGCTGGTGAAGCTGATAATCGTCGGCGGGACGAGCTGCTGCGCCGCCGCGAACTGCGCGCCGAGCAAGAGTACGATCCATAGTCCGAGCGCGAGGCGCACCGTTTTCATTATGCCTTCTCCGGCCAACGTTAGGATTCGGTTTGTAGCGGTATTGTAAATCCGCTTTGCATTTTTCGCTCATCGAGCCTCTGTCAGTTTTGCTGTCGCCGCCCTCAGTGCTTGACATGCTGTACACTGGAGTCAGACAGCGCAACAACTTCGGCGCGGCGCGAGTCGTATAGACGGGTAGTGCCTCGAAAACGCGGGGAAGGGGACGATGCGCGACGATCTGTACATCAAAGTCTACAAGCGCGTCGAGCGCCGTTTGAGCGGCCCGCCGCGCTGGGGGACGATTCACGCGCTGGTTTTCAGCGCCTTCGCCGTGCCAATCGGCCTGTTCACGGGGGTTTTCTTTGCCCGCGTCGGCGTGATCGACTTTCTGGCCTATGCGACGATTGTCGGCTGGAGCCTGCTGCTGTTCCTGCACGCCGGTTATCTGTTCCTGCATTCCGGCGCGCTCAAGCGGCGGCGCGAGCGCGTTATTCAGGAAGAAGTGTTGGACGCGGGCGACAGCTTTGACCTGTCCGAAGGCGAGATGATCGCGCTGCACACCCGCCTTGATGAGACGATCCGCCATCAGTCGCAGGCTCACGTCCGCTTGCTGGCGAACGCCTTCATCAACGTGCTGCTCTGGCCTGCGGCGATAGTGCTGGTCCCGGTTGCCGTGCTGTTTCTCGGCCTGATGAGCAGCGCGACGGTCGAGGTGGTGGCGCGCTTCGTGCTGATGTTCGCCGTGCTGGGGACGTTTCTGGCGGCTTTCGCGCTGCCGTTCCGCGCGCTGCGGCCCTCAACGCGCGACGAAACCGACAATCTGCGCGCAGTCTACGGCTACAAGCGCAAGCGCGAGGCGTCGCGCCACGCTGAGGCCGCCGAGCGCCTGTCGATTGGCGACGATGGCGAGTTGATCGCTGCGCCGCCAGACGACTCGGAACAGCTCGATTATCAGCAGGCCGATTAAGAGCAGTCGGTTTTCAGCAGCAGGTACGGACGTAATCTATAGTTCGGGAATGCTGTTGTCCGTGCGTCGCTCTTTGGGTTTCGGAGTGTCACGTCAGGAGTAAACCTTGTTCAGGATACGGAATGAGGACGTTAGAGATGCCAGTGCTGTTCGAGCGCTTCATCAACTGGCGTTCGGCGGCGATGGAGAGGCACAACTGGTCGATGACCTGCGGGCAGAAGGATTTTCACGCCTGTCACTGATTGCAACTGACGGCAACGCCATCATCGGCCATATCCTGTTCAGCGCACTCCCAATTGACGCGCCACGCGGCGTGATCG
Organism: uncultured Anaerolineaceae bacterium; assembly: GCA_964652205.1. Taxonomy (GTDB): domain Bacteria; phylum Chloroflexota; class Anaerolineae; order Aggregatilineales; family Phototrophicaceae; genus ZC4RG36. The sequence goes on from CAZZAO010000020.1 coordinate 41,653, forward strand.
CTGCGCTGGCGATTGCGCCTTTGGCGGTCGCTCCAGCCTGTCAGCGGCAAGGTGTCGGCTCGTCGCTTGTCCGCGAGGGACTCCAACAGATGGCGGAGCAGGGGTATCCGGCGGTCGTGGTGTTGGGCGAACCAGCGTTTTACAGTCGATTTGGCTTTCGGCCCGAATTGGCGGCAGCGATTGACTCGCCCTATTCTGGCCCGTACCTGATGGCTCTGGAGCTTCAGCCCGGCGCGCTGGACGATGTGCGCGGAAAAGCCCATTATGCGCCGCCGTTTGCGCGGCTGTGAGCGGTCAGGTCAGGTTCACTACGCGAGCTTCTGCCGTGCTTTCAACTTCAGCCAACTCATGAAGCGATTCATACGGAGAAATTCGTCAAGCTCAGCCTGTTCAGATTCAGTCAATCTGCCGCTGTGATTTTGCGTCAGCAGATCGTCAAGCCGATCTTGTAATACTTCCGCTGGCTGAAAGCAGTGATCTGCTCAGCTGTGGGAGCCGACGCTAGAAATTTGAGAATGGAGTCGAAGAGTGTCTCAATCAGAGCAAAAGCTGTTGCGAACCTCGAATGCACTCTTGCTCCAGGGAGATGAGTTCTATCACGAAGTCGGCGAACCTATTCCCCTCTCCCACCGGGAGAGGGGTGAGGGGTGAGGGAATCTTTACGGCAGCAGCCGTTTCGCCAGCACGCGGTGCGCCTGACGCCAGAAGCGGAAGCCCTCGGCGTACTGGACATCACAGGCCAGCCCGCGGAACTCGCTCATCACCCGCGCGGGCCGCACCAGCAGATTGAACTCGTTTGGCGGCGCGACGAAGTTCGGGTCATACGGCGCGTTGCTCGGCTGCTGCTGCGAGACGTGCTGGCGCGTCATCTCCAGCTTGACGTCGAGCGTCTCGGTGATATCGACGTAGTCTTCCGGCTCGAAGCCCAGCCCCATCTCGGTGTCCATGAAGGCGAACTGCATGTTCTTGCGCACCGGCGGGTAGGGCGACGGATAGTTGGCCGAGCGGGCGTTCTGCGAGGCGAACATCGTCAACTGTCCGGTCAGGATATGGTCGGGGTGATAGTCATTCGGGTAGTGGGTGATAATCAGGTCAGGCGTCGTCTGGCGGATGACCTGCACGAAGGCGTCGCGGTGTTCGGGGATCGTATCGAGGCCGCCGTCGGGGATGCCCATCCAGATCAGCTCCGCGCCGATCAGGTCGGCGGAGTTCTGCGCTTCCTTCCGGCGGATGGCGATGATTTCCTCGTGTTTGCCAGAGGGGCGGTTGCGCCCGTCGGTGACGATTGCCATCGTGACCTTATCGCCGCGTCTGGCGCACAGTGCCAGCGTGCCAGCGCAGAAATATTCGAGGTCGTCGGGGTGCGCGCCAAATGCCAGCACGTTCATAGTCCATGTCCTTTGTTGTCAGGGCTGCTTTTGGTCTTCGACTAAAGCAGCCGCCAGGATATCCAGCCATCTATGTTTCACCCCTCTCCCTCTGGGAGAGGGGCCGGGGGTGAGGGGATCAGCGCGAGCGCACGTCGAGGGCGTCGCGCAGACCGTCGCCGAGCAAGTTGAAGCCAAGCACCGTGACCAGAATCGCCAGACCGGGGAACAGCGGGAACCACCACGCGGTACGCATGAAGGCGCGGCTGTCGTTGAGCATCTTGCCCCAGCTCGGCGTTGAGGCGTCTGCCGTGCCGAGGCCGAGGAAGCTCAGCGCGGCTTCCTGCAAAATGATCCCCGCCAGACCGAGCGTGCCGTAGACGACCAGCGGCGTCAGCATGTTCGGCAGCATGTGCCGGAACATGATGTCGCGGTCCCTGGCCCCGACCACGCGCGCGGCAGCGACATATTCCGCTTCCTTGAGCGTCAAGACCTGACTGCGTACCAGCCGTGCCACGAACGGCCAGATGGTCAGGCCGAGCGCGATGATAATATTCGATTCGCTCGAACCGAGCACGCCGACCAGCGCGATGGCGATAATCAGCAGCGGGAAGGCCATCAACACATCGACGATCCGCATGATAATCGTGTCGAGCCAGCCGCCGTAGTACCCGGAAATCAGGCCGATGACTGTGCCGACGAGCAGGCCGAAGCCTTCGGAGAAGAGCGCGATCTTGACTGAAATCTGCGAGCCGTAAATCACGCGGCTGAGGATGTCGCGGCCTACATCGTCCGTGCCGAAGGGATGCGCAATCGACGGCGGCTTGATGTACAGCGTCTTCAGGTCGCCTTCATTGGGGCCGAATGGCGCGATCACCGGGGCCGTGATCGCCATCAGGACAACCAGAATGATGATGATCATGCCGAGGACGGTCAGCGGATTGGACGTCATCCGCCGCAGCGCGTCGCCGAGCAGGCTGCGCCGCTTGATATGATCTGGCGGAATCGAAACGACGCCAGTGGCGTTCGAGAAATTGGGCGCGTCAGCCATTGATGCGAATCCGGGGGTCGATCAGCGGGTAGCTCAGGTCAATCAGCAGGTTAATGCCTGCGTAGAGCAGGGCGAAAACGATCACCAGCGCCTGCACAAGCGGGTAATCGCGCGTGCTGACGGCCTGCACCAGCAGCCGACCGATTCCCGGCCAGCTAAAAATAACCTCGACCAGCAGCGTGCCGCTCAACAGGTTGGCGAGGCTGCCGCCCCAGACGGTCACGACCGGGATCAGGGCGTTGCGCAGGACGTGGTTGATAATGATGACGCGGCTCATCAGCCCTTTGCCCTCAGCCGTGCGGACGTAATCCTGATTGATCTCGTCGAGCATACTGGAGCGCGTCATGCGCGTCAGCAGCGCCAGCGTGCCGAGCGAGGCCGCGACGGCAGGCATGACGAGATGCTTGTCGATTCCCAGACCGCTAATCGGCAGCCACTTGAGCTGCAAGCCGAACAGAAGCTGAAGCTGGACGCCGAGCCAGAACACCGGAATCGAGACGCCGAGCAGCGCCAGCAGCCGTGAGAGGTTGTCCCACAGTGAATCTTTGCGAATCGCTGCGATGATTCCGAGCGGCACGCCGACCACGAGCGCAATCACCATCGCCGCCGCGCCGAGCCAGAGCGTCGGCGGAACGGCCTTGGCGATCATATCGCTGACCGGCAGGCCCGTCAGGTAGCTGCGGCCAAAATCGCCCTGAATCGAGCCTTCAAGAAACGCCACGTACTGCACGCCGAGCGGGTCATCGAGGTGCATGTTGGCGCGCAGCGCTTCGAGCGCGCGTGGGTCGTCGTGAAAGCCGAGGATGTACATCGCCGGGTCGCCCGGCAGGACGCGCATGAGCAGGAATGCGACGGTGTAGATGCCAAAGATGGTGGGCAGAAGCTGAATGATGCGCTGAAGACTGTAGCGGAGCATGAAGGGTTCCTGCGCGGTTGGGGCAGCCGCAGCCGCCCCAACCGCCTGGGTGAGTCAGGTCAGACTAGGAGCTGATCGTCATCAGGTCATAGCGAACAATCGAGTCCGCGTCGACCGTCACGCCGCCGAGGCGCGGGTTGACCAGCACGCTGCGGGTCGGGTGGTAGACCGGGATCACGAGGACATTCTCCATAGCGATCTTGTCCGCCTGCGCGTAGACCGCGTCGCGGTCGGGGCCGACCGGCATCTTGGAACCCTGCGCCAGCAGTTCATCGATCTGCTTCACGCCGGGATTGTTGTCGGTGGGCAGGAAGCCGCAGGCCCCACGCCCGCCGCCCGCTGTGGCGACCAGCGGCAGAATGTCGTCAGCGTCGGGATAGTCATTCGTCCAGCCGATGGAGCCAAGCTGGAGATTGCAGGTTCCACGATCTTTGGTGTAGACACCGCCTTCGGTGCTGTTGATCGTCAGGCGGATGCCCGCTTCAGCGACCTGCTGCTGAATGGCGGCCAGCACGCGGTTCTCGGTTTCGACCTGCTGTGTGCGGACGGTGATATCGACGCCATCCGGGTAGCCAGCCTTTGCCAGCAGTTCCTTGGCCTTGGCGATATCGTGCGGGAACAGATCGAGGTTGGGATCATAGCCGTTCATGCCGGGGGCCGTCAGCGTCACCGCCGGCGTACCCTGACCCTGAAGGATGGTATCGACAATCGCCTGACGGTCAATCGCCATAGCAAACGCCTGGCGCACTTCAAGCTTGCCGACGACCGGGTCATTCAGGTTGACGCGCAGATGCCAGGTGCCGAGCAGCGGGATCGGAAGGAGCTGCTTCGACAGTTCGGCGTCGGCCTTGATCTGCGGCAGGTCGGCTTCGCTGACCCATGCCACGTCGAGGTTGCCGCCCTCATACTCGATCACCTGCTGCGACTGCTGAGGCAGCACGCGGATGACGGCCTTCTGGACCTGAGGCGCGGTTCCCCAGTAGTCGGGGTTGGCTTCGAGCGTCAACTGCTGCTGGCGATCCCAGCTTGCGACCTTGAACGGGCCGGTGCAGATCGGGTTCGACGAGAAATCGTCGTTCGCGGTCGCTTCCTTGGCGACGACCATCCCGCCGGGCAGCGCGAGCTGATTGAGGAACGAGGCAGTCGGCGCGGTCAGGGTGATCTCGACGGTCGCAGGATCGACGACCTTGACGCCCGACAATTCGGTGGCCGGGTTGTCTTTGGCCTGCATTTCGCTGAAGCCCTGAACGTTATTCAGCATCAGGCTGGTGTAGGACGTGCCGGTAGTCGGGTTGCCCAGGCGCTCCAGCGAATACTTGACGTCATCCGCCGTCATTTCACGGCCATTGAAGAACTTGACGCCGGGGCGCAGATGGAAGGTGTAGACCGTCCCATCGTCCGAGATGTCCCACGAGGACGCCAGACGCGGGGTCGGGGCGAGGGTCTTGGCATCATAGCCGACAAGCCCTTCGCAGACGTTGTAGAGCACCTGGAACTGGTCAATCGTGTTGGTCTGCTGCGGATCGAGGTTCGCCGGTTCACCTTCGGTGAACGCGGTCGTAACCGTGGTGTTGTCCTGAGCAGATACGGCCAGCGGCGCGAGCAGCGCCGTCAGCATCAGAGCGACGAACAGACGAGACAAAAGTTTCATTGCGTTTCCCACCTTTTTCGAACGAAGCAGCTATAAAGGTCGTTAAATCGACACGCTGAAATGTGTCGATAGCGCGGCAGGGAACATAGCACGAAGCAGGCTCAAAAGCAAACATTGTAAGACCATCTCAGTAGATTCCCATAAGCGCTGTATTGGGCATTTGCAGCCGCCCAACTCAGCGGTATCTTTGAGGAGGAAGTCATGAGTAACGAGTGCTGAGTAAAAGCAAAGATGGATGGCGAGATCAGCTTGTTTGCCGTCCTGATCTGCCGGTTTCAGCCTCTCGCCGCGCTTCTTGCTCATGACTCCACCGTTGTACTCGTTGATTGAACGGTCGCGGGCGTCCCGCTGGTGGCGGCGACGCTGAACTAGCTTCGAGCTGGCACAATGCCTTACTCAGTCCTCAGTCCTTGTCTTTCTCATCACTCAGCACTGGAGCGGTTATGAAACTCACAGTCATTGGCGGCGCGGGCGTCCGTAGTCCCCGCCTGATTCCCTCGCTCGTTCGCCGCGCGAAAGCGCTCAACCTGACCGAAGTCTGGTTCATGGACATCGACGGCGAAAAGCTCGAACTGATGGGCGCGCTCAATCAGTATCTGGCTCAACAGGCGGGCGCGCCGTTCAAGCTGATTCTCAGCACCGACGCCCGCGAATCGATTGCCGGAGCCGACCACATCATTACCACCATCCGCCCCGGTTTCGAGCAGGGGCGCGCCGAGGACGAGCGGATCGCTTTCCGTCACGGCATCCTCGGTCAGGAGACGACGGGCGCGGGCGGTTTTGCGATGGCGATGCGCAGCCTGCCCGCCATTCTCGATTATGCCAGGCTGGCGCAGGAGATCGCGCCGAAAGCGTGGATTTACAATTTCACCAACCCGGCGGGGCTGGTCGCGCAGGGCCTGCATGACGCGGGCATCGAGCGCGTCGTCGGCATCTGCGACAGCGCCAACGGGGCGCAGAACGCCGCCAGCCGCTTTCTGAAAGTGCCGATTAAGCAGGTCTTCCACGACGTTTTCGGCCTGAATCATCTGTCGTGGACGCGCAGTGTCCGTATCGACCCCGATGCGGACGGACAGGGCGGTGAGGAAGTGCTGCCCGGCCTGTTGAGCGATCCCGAATTTATCCGCAAGACGCACATGCAGATGTTCGACCCCGACCTCGTCAGCTCGATGGGCATGTTCCTCAACGAGTACCTGCACTACTTCTATCACCGCGACGAGTCGCTGGCGGCGCTGCTGGCGAAGAAGGAGACGCGCGGCGAAGAAGTCATCCGCCTGACCGGCGAACTGCTGACGCGGCTACGCGAGATCGACCCGGCCCGGAACCCGGAGCGCGGCCTTGAAGCCTATTTCGACGTCATGAACCGCCGTTCGGCCAGTTACATGGCTCATGCCCGTCACGGCGCGCCGCGCACGAAGATGGAAGAAGTCGAAGAAGGTGACGAGGGCTATGCCGGGGTCGCGCTCGGCGTCGTTCAGGCGATTGCCACCGGCGATCTGCACTATACCGGCCTCAATGTCCCCAACAACGGCGCGATCAACGGCATGAAAGACGATGACGTGGTCGAGGTGAGCTGCTGGGTCGATGGCAATGGTATCCGCCCGATCAGGATCGGCGACATCCCGGAAAGCCAGTATCTGCTGATGCGTGACGTCAAGCGCTACGAGCGGCTGGCCTCGCAGGCCATTCTGCAAAAGTCGAAGCAGCTTGGCGCTGAGGCGCTGATGGCGCACCCGCTGGTCGGCTCATTCCCGCTGGCAAAGACGCTGGTTAATGAATTCATCGCGGCCCACGCCGACCTTGTAGGCACATGGAACTAAAACCCAGATTCGACATCCTCGTGCCGGGGCATTACTTCTGCGACGTCATCTTCACCGGCATCCCGACCTTTCCGGCGCTCGGCAGCGAGATTTACTGTGCCGGGTTGAACGTCGTCGCTGGCGGCGTCATGAATACCGTCGTGGCGCTGCGGCGGTTGGGCGTGAATGTCGGCTGGGTTGGCACGATTGGTGACGACTTCTTCAGCCGCTTCGCGCTCGAACGCGCCGTCGCCGAAGGCATCGACACCTCGCTGCTCGAACGCAGCAGCGCGCCCGTTCAGCGCGTGACGGTCTCGCTCTCATACCCGGAAGATCGCGCCTTTGTCACCTATGTCGATCCGACGACTGATCGCGTTGATCTGGTGCTGAAGGCGCTCGATAAGGCCGATTTCCCCCACGTCCACTTCTCCGGTCTGGTGGTCGAGCCGCAGGTGCCGGAGATGATCGCAGCCTGCCACGCGCGCGGCATCAGCGTCTCGATGGACTGCCAGCATCGTCCGTATACCCTCAACGATCCGCTCGTGCCGGAAATCCTGTCGCAGCTTGATCTGTTCATGCCTAATGCCGGGGAAACGCTTCAGTTGACCGGAGAGACCGACCTTGACCGCGCGATCAGCGTGCTGGCCGACCTGACTCCGGTCGTGCTGGTCAAGCAGGGCGGGAAGGGCGCGCGGATCGTCCGTGGCGACGAGGATTACAGCGCTCCGGCGCTCGCTATCACGCCGCTTGATACGACCGGCGCGGGCGACGTCTTTAACGCCGGTTTCCTGAGCGCCTATCTGTCCGGTCATGACCTGCCGACCTGCCTGCGCTGGGGCAACTACTGCGGCGGCATGTCAACCCTCGGCTACGGCGGCACGTCAACCGCGCCGACCCGCGAGCAGCTCGATGCCTGGCTGACGACGTCATAAGCCTGCTTTGAAGGTCTCTTTGCTATACTGAATGGACGACGCTGAAATAGCCTGAGAGTGGTCATCATGGCCGTCCAGTTGGATATTTCCTACGAAACACTTGTCTCGCTGGTCGATAAGCTTCCCGACGAACAGCAGCATGATCTTTTGCGCCGTCTGCTGGACAAAGCCAGAAACCAGGCGCTGACGGTGAATGACCGGTTGGCGCTGCTTGAATCCATGACCGTTAATCTGGGGCCGGTTCTACCCGATTACTCGGATCGACGTGAAGATTGGTATGGAGATGATGGCCGCTAGTAGCCCACCACGATAAAGGTTATGGATAGAAACGGACTAAACGGGTACGG
>CAZZAO010000021.1:0-49698 GCA_964652205.1 uncultured Anaerolineaceae bacterium
AAAATAGCTCGCGGGCTTTACCGCCGGTAGGGACTTTCACCCTGCCCCGAAGGTCTGCTACTGCTTATACGGACTATTGTACCGGATTTCTCGGTGAATTTCCAGCACCTTCGGCGGATTTCTGCCCGGACAAAAGGCCGATCTCCCTGTCCGAACCTGAGATCGCCCGCGCGCGCAGCCTAGCCACTGGCGCTTCAGAGGGCGCTTAAGGCAGATATGTTCATCTGAGGTATGATTATCGTATGTGGCCCGCTGCAAGCCTGAGCCGTCGAAAAGGTGGACGCTATGACCGACTCGCCTGCGATGCCGACCGGCAATCAGCCGAATACGCAGGGCAACGCCAATTTTCGCCAGCACCTGCCCGCCTGGATTCAGGAACTGCCAGCCCTGCGCTTCCGCCCGGACGAGCCGGTGATCGACGCGCCGCTGATTGACCGGGACGCGCTCGACGCGGCGCTGATCGGCGTTGACCCGGAGATCATCAAGCGCATCCGTGACGATATTCAGTTCCTCGACTATGAGCTGCTGCGGCTGTTCCGCATCCGCGACTACACGGCCAAGAAACAGCAGAATCGGCATCGCAAATACCAGGTCGGCTACCTGCTGCTGGCGACCGGCGCGGCGGCGCTCGGCTCATTTCAGGCGTTGGCCGTGGCGACTAATCCCCAACTGATGCAGGTTTTCGCGTTTGGCGAAACGCTGATCGCCCTGTTAGCGACTTACATGGCGACGCTCGGCAGCCGCGAGCCGCCGCTCAACCACTGGCTCGACAACCGGCGGCGAGCCGAACAGCTTCGGCGCGAATACTTCCTGTTCCTGATGAACCTGCCGCCCTACGACGAGCTAGTCGGCTATGAGCGCAAGGTGATGCTGTCGAAGCGGGCAGCCGAAATCAACCGCGGTGTCTTCCCGTCCGATAACTTCGACTCCCGATAAGGATGACGCCATGACGCAGACTCCACCCGCCCCCAAACGCCCGACGCCGCTCGATCAGAAGACGATGGACGCGCTCTATAAAGTCTTCCAGATGTTCGCGCTTGAAGACCAGCGCAAATACTATCAATCCTCGGTCAGGCGCTACCGCAAAGCCGCCAGTCAGGTCAACCACTATCGTGCCGTTTTCGCGCTGATCGCCGGGCTGGCGTCGGCGGCAGCCGGGCTGATCGTCGGCGTCTCGGCCACCGAAGCCAACTGCCGCCTCGATTTTGTCTCGGCCAGCACGACGGCGCAGGTCGCCCCCTCATTAGCGGAAGAACCCGCCGTTGGAGCGCCGCTCACCAACCCGGCGCCAGCCGATGCAGGCAGCACGCCGTCATGGTGCTTCAACACGCGGGCGCTGGTGTTCGCGCTGGTCATTATGGCGATTGTCGCCCCGGCGCTCGCGGCGGCCTTCGGCACCTTATCCGACATCTACCAGTGGGATCGGCTCGTCAATGTCTACGACGCAGCGCTCGAAAATCTGGAAGTGGCCGACGCGCAGTCGCCGCTGCCAGAGATGGACGAACTGGTATTTCGCGCCAGTTTGCGAGCCTACGCCGAAGGTACGCTGGCGGTCATGCGCGACGAAACGGCTCAGTGGGGCCAGCTACCGAAGCCGCCTGAACGACTGGAAACCTTCATCGCCGAGGAGCGGCGCAAGGCCGCGCAGGTACAGGGTTCCGCCGACGATCTGAACGTCGATGCGCCGCCACCCGCCAGCCCCGGCTAGGCGTGGCTGAGATAGCGCGCCGAAGCCAGCGTCAGGGTAATGAGCTGGCGCATTCCGGCGCTGATCGGCGCAGTTTCAATATATTCGTCGAGGCGATGGGCATTCCCCCCGCGCGTCACACCGACCGTCACGGTCGGACAGCCTTCAGCCAGCGGAACGTTGCCGTCGGTGCTGCCGGTTTCGAGCGTGCCTTTAATGCCGACCTGCGCCAGCGCCGCCAGCGCGCCCTGCACCAGCGGATGCTCGACGGCAATCGACCCGGCAGGACGGTCGCCGACGATCTCGACCGAAAGCGTGAGTTCGGGCGCGTGGGTCGCATCGATCAGCCCGCGAATCTGCTGCTCCAGCGTCATCAGCGCCGCGCGGCTTTCCGAGCGCATGTCGATCCACAGCCCGGCGCTCGACGCGATGGCGTTGATCGCCTGCCCGCCTTCGATCATGCCGACGTTGTAGGTCGTGCGTGGTGACTGCGGCGGTTGCAAGCGGACGATCTGCGCGCCCAGGTCAAGGATGCTGTGAACGGCGCTGGTCTTGCCGAAATGCAGCCAGCTATGGCCGCCGGGCGCAGTCGCAGTCACATGCAGACGGCGCACCGCAATCCCTGAATGATAGATGTGTCCGAACGCCAGCCCTTCGACGTTGATGACCGTGCCGACCTGATCGCGCAGGCGCTCAAAAGCCGCCTTGATGCCGCCGAGGTCGCCTAAGCCTTCTTCGCGCGTGGTGGCGACGAACCAGAGGTTGCACTCCGGGCGCGCGCCCGCGCGGCGCAGCCCCAGCGCCAGTCCGAGCAGCCCGGCCACGCCGACGCTGTTATCGCCCAGACCGGGGCCATTGATGACGCCCTGTCCGGCACGGGTCGTCAGATCGGTCTCGGCAGGGAAAATGGTATCCGTATGCGCGATGACCATGACCGCCGGGCGAGTCGAATCTGCGCCGGGGAGCAGGCCATAGACGTTAAAGACATCATCGACGCTGACCTGCGTCAGGCCGCTGGCGCTGAACGCCTGCTCGACGTAGGCGGCGCGGCGTTGCTCGGCAAAGGTCGGCGCGGGAATCTGCTGAATCGCCACCGCCTGCTGAACCACGAACGCCGACAGCTCCGGCAGCAGATGCCAGTCGACCGCTGTCCCGGCGGCGCGGACACATTCTTTCATCAACGTCTGGGTTTCGCGCGTGGACAAGTGTTGTCCCATCATTGAGGTCGGAAGTCGGTTATGGTAACACGCTTTGCGCTTCCGGGTGAAAGATAAAGATCATTTGACCTTGCCCCAAAGGCCGCTATAATGCCATTTCTCTGAGGATTTCCCGGTGATGGACGCCGTCCATCCTGACTTCGGGCGTGATTGATGACCCGGACAGCAGCGCTAGCCATTACGGATCGGGGGCGGTTCGAGGCGGGGGGAAAGCGCCGCCTTTGACGACTCAACGCGCAGCGCGGTTCAGGCCTGAGCGTACTTATTCCGGCACACAAATTCCGCATCGCAGCGCGCGATCCCCTTGCAGAACAGGCAGTTATTCCCATTGCGCCGAAACCCGGAGCGGTTTATCGTCGCTCCCTCAATCGGCATTCACCGCGCAGGAGGCGTCAATGACTGCGGCACTCGTCCTCGTCATCGAGAGCACGCGCGCAAAGCGCTCGTCATTCACTGGCGCTCTGAAGACACGTTACGAGGTCGTCAGCGTCACAAGCGGCAAGCAGGCATTGGCCTTCGCCGCCACCCGCGTACCGCAGGTGATCGTGCTCGACGCCATCTCGATGCGGACGCCAGGTGATCGCATCGGCGAGACGATCAAGGTGGCGCTGCCGAAAGTCGGGCTAATTCACCTGCATCCCGGCGTGAAGGGCCAGGCCACCAGCCCCGCCGATACGGTCCTCTACCCGCCGTTCACCTCGCGCAAGCTGGTCAACAGCATCGAGCGACTGCTCGACACAAGCAGCGGCAACGATCAGGTGCTGACCTGCGGGCCGTTCGTCATGCATCTCAGCCGCCGCGTGCTGCTCTATAACGGTCAGGAAACGTCACTCACGCCCAAGCTGGCGCTGCTGGTCGAGTTGTTCCTGCGTCACCCCCGGCAAACGCTCGACCGGAAGATGCTGATGGAGCGTGTCTGGCAAACCGATTACATGGGCGACACGCGCACGCTCAACGTCCATATTCGCTGGTTTCGCAATGCCATCGAAAGCGACCCCAGCCATCCGCGCTATCTGCTGACCGAGCGCGGGATCGGCTACCGGCTCGACGTGCCGGACGGAACCTCGTCCACGAGTAAAAAGAGGTCGGGCTAGTGCTGGCGTAAAGCGCGAGTCAGGTGAACTGATCAAGCTTCCGTAGAGGCGCGAACAGTCGCGCCCGCCAGCCTTCACCCTCGGCGAGAGCGTGTATCGGAGACGCAAAACGCCGACCCTGAAGGTCGGCATTTTCCTGCTGTTCGATTGAGCAGACGAAACAGCCTGAAGGCTACTGCTTCTGTGACATCGCGTGGAGCTGCTTCATCAGGCGGCTCTTGCGGCGGGCCGCGTTGCGAGCGTGAATGACGCCCTTGCTCGCGGCCTTGTCGAGGTCCTGAATCGCCAGACGAGTCGCCTCGGTCGCAGCGGCCAGATCAGCGCCAGCGATAGCCACGCGCGCCTTCTTGACGAACGTGCGCGCGCGAGAACGGAAAATGCGGTTGTGGAGCGTGCGCTTCTCAGTCTGACGAATGCGCTTGATTGCCGATATGTGGTTCGCCATAGCGTTTCAAATTTCCTTGAAGCAAAGTCATTCCAGAATGTTGGGCATTATAGCATCCGCATCGAGCGCCGTCCAGCGTGAACCTGAGGGCAAATTAGCCTCAGGTCATCCTGTACACGAGCAGGGCCACCGCGCCGACGTTGAGCAGCACCAGCAGCACCAGCATGACGATCAGCGCCGCCGGGTAGCGTTCAATTGTCCCCGGAAGGCGCGTCGGTTTAATATCCTCAGGGATATAGTCGAACAGTTCGTCGGCATTCATCTCCTCAAGGCTGCCGTCGTCAACCTCGTCAAGCGAGGTAAAGAGGCCGGTACTGTTGAGGTCAATATCGCCTTCGAGGTCGACAAACGGATCGTCCAGATCAACCGCCGCCGAGAGCGCCGGTTGTCTGGCAGGTTCGCGGGCTGGTTTGGGTGGCTCGCGTACTGGAGCGGCTTTCGGCGCTGGCGGCGCAGGCGGTCGCGGCGCGGGTTCCGGTTCGGCAGCGCGCGCCGCCGACGAGCGGAAGGCGCTGCGGATCGAATCGTCCGGGCGCGACGGCGCTGCTACCGGCGGGAGTTGATCGAGAATATCATCGACCGACGGGGCGCTGAAAGGGCCGTTGAGGCCGAAGTCCTCGTCGTCGGTGTCGAATGGCGCGGTAAACGCCGCCGTCACTGGCACAGCAGGCGACGATGGCGACGCTGCCGGGAGATTGAGATTCGAGAGCCAGTCGTCGTAGTCATCCTTCGACGGTTCAGGGATGGCGCGGTACGCGCTGGGGCTGCTTGTCTCCAGACCGCCGCCCCACTCGACCGAAGTTCCGGTCGCTTTGCTGCCCGGCGTCGGCCAGGCTTCATCCGCCGGACGCGAAGGCGGCGGGCTGCCGAAGGAAGGTAACTGCTGATCGATCAACGATTGAAGCCCGTTACGCGCCCGATCATTATCGGGGTTGATCGCCAGCGCATTTTCAAGACAGGTGCGCTGATCTTCGACCGAATCGACGACCGCGCTCAACCACAGCCAGCCCTGCTCGCTGTACTGGTCAAGCTCGACCGCCTTCATCAGCAGATCACGGGCCTTGTCACGGCTGCCGCCCTTGAAGGCGGCTATGCCTTCGCGTACCAGAGAGTCAGCGCTGGTCGCCATCGCTCAATTCACCTTTTCCTGCGCTCGCAACTGCTTCAATCATAGCACAAAGCGAGTCGCGCACCATCGAACCTCATCGGCTCATCTTCGCGCTGCTTACCGCAGGAGAGCGGGGCGAACGCTCCGGCGGCGCTCACCCTGACGACCTGACCCTTCAGCCGCCGTGACCGTGGCCGTTGCCATGTCCATTGCCGGGGTCTTGACCGGGTGGATTCGATGGATCACCGAGCTTCTTGCACTGACCGGGCGGGCCGTTGCCGTCCTCACATTTGCCGTTGCCGGGGCCATCATCGTTGAGCTTCTTGCACTGACCGGGCGGGCCGCTGCCGTCCTCGCACTTCGCTCCCTGCGAAATAACCTGACCGGGCGCGAGATCGCTCGGCGCAACACCGGCATCCTTGATGATCTCGCCCCACCCTTCGCCATTTTGATGGCATTGCAGGTATGTCCACGCCGGGACGCCAGTTTTGGCTTGCAGCACGAACGCGCGGGTAATTTCCCCGAAGCCGTTCCCGGCGCAGTGCATCTGCATCACAGTCTCGTAGCTGACACTGAAGGCGTCAGCGATCCGCTCCGCGACTGGCTGGCCGTCATGGTCGCAGCCCTGGTCGCTGGCGTCAGAAACCGGAATGCTCGTCGGCTGTGGCGTCCAGACCGGCGTCGGGAACGGCACAAAGGTCGCAGAGATCGGGGTCGGCAGCACCGACCTTGTCGGCGTTGCAACGACCGGCGCTGGTGTCGAATCGTCGTAGAGGATGATGCTGTCGGTGTAGATAGTTTTGCCGTCGGGTTGAAGGACGCCGACGACGATGACGACGTCACCGGGGCGAAGCAGCGCCGGGACGTTAGCCGTCATCGGCACGATCACAAACGCGCCGACAGTCATCTGCCCGCTGCTGTTGACGGCAATCGCCCCGGTGATGACCACAGATTGACCGGAAGCAGCAGGGGACGTTGACCCGCCAGCCACGACAGAATTGGCCCGCGCCGCGACTGCCAGCCACGCCACCAGCAGCAGCGTCAAGACAAAGGCTGTACGTTTCATAGACTTTGCTCCTGTCGCGGGTTTTCAGCCTGCCCGCTTTGATGCCGAGTCTATTGTACGCCCGTTCATTACTATCTTAATGAACTTCCACCCGCCGATTACCCGCCGCTCAGACCGTCCGCAGGTATTCGTGGATGACGCTAACAGCAATCGCGCCCTGCCCGACCGCCGAGGCGACACGGCGGACGACGTTATGGCGAACATCGCCCGCCGCGAAAATGCCGGGAACGCTGGTTTCCTGGGGGAACGGGTCTCGTTCGAGCGTCCAGCCGCGCACCGGTTTGCCATCGACGATCAGATCGGTCCCGGTCAGGATGAAGCCGAACTCATCGCGCTCGACCACGCCTGCCACCATATCGGTGTACGGCTGCGCGCCAATAAACACGAACAGCGCCGCTGCATCGACTTTCTCAGTCGCATGAGTCGCCACGTCTTCGACCAGCAGCGCTTCGACGTGGTCGCTGCCATAGATTTCCCTGACGCTGGAATTAAGATGAACGTCGATATTTTCGGTCGCGCGAATTTGATCGACCAGATACTGTGACATGCCTGCTTCGAGCGTCGAGCCGCGCACGAGCATTGTCACCCGGCTGGCATAGCGCGAGAGGAAAACTGCGCCTTGCCCGGCAGAATTCGCCCCGCCGACGACGATGACACGCGCGCCCTGATAGGCGACCGCTTCGCTGGCGGCAGCGCCGTAATACAGGCCGACGCCCGCCAGCCCTTCCGCACCGGGGACGTCGAGACGGCGCACCGAAACACCGGTCGAGATCAGGATCGTGCGTCCGGCAACCTCTGTGCCGTCAGCCAGCACAGCGATGCGGTACGGGTCTTCGACGCGCACGCCGACGACTTCCTGTGTAGTCAGAATTTCCGCGCCGAAGCGCTGCGCCTGCACCGTCGCGCGGCGAGCCAGCTCGCCGCCGCTGACACCCGCCGGAAAGCCGAGATAATTTTCGATGCGCGAGCTGGTTCCCGCCTGACCGCCCGTGGCTTCGCGCTCCAGCATGATCGTCTTGAGGCCCTCGGACGCGCCATACACCGCCGCGCCCAACCCGGCAGGGCCGCCGCCGATGATAATCAGATCGTACATCGGCTGCGAGGCATGGGTTTGCAGGCCGACTTTTTCAGCCAGCGCGCGCAGGTCGGGCTGAGTGAGCGCGGTTCCGTCGGGGAAAAAGACAACTGGAAGCTGGCGCGAGGCCGCGTCCATCGACTCGATCAGCGCGCGGGCTTCAGCATTCTTCTCGATGTCCCACCATTGATAGGGGATGCGGTTGCGCGCCAGAAAGTCCTTGATCGCATACGAGCGCGCTGACCACTGCGTTCCGGCCACGCGGATGCCATCATAAGGCTGCGGCACGGTGGCGGCCCACTCGCCGAGCAAGTCGTCGAGGACGGGATAAAGATTGTTCTCCGGCGGGTCCCACGGCTTCATCAGGTAGTAATTGAGGCCAATCGTGTTGATGCTGGCAATCGCGGCCTCGGTATCGGCATAGGCCGTCAGCAGCACCTTACGCGCTTCGGGATAGAGCTTGCGCGCTTCGTTCAGGAACTCGGTGCCGCTCATGATCGGCATCCGCTGGTCGGCCAGAAACAGGGCGACCGCCGAATTACGCTTCTTAAGCTGGCGCACCGTCTCCAGCGCTTCCGAGCCAGAATTGGCCTTGATAATGCGATACTGACTGCCGTAATGCGTGCGTAAGTCACGCTCGATGGCGCTCAGAACCTCGATTTCGTCATCGACGGTGATAATGATCGGTTTAGCCATCTACATTCCAGTTCCTCAGACTGCGGCGATCAGGCCGGGTCAGCGGCATGAATCGGCAGGCGAATTTCAAAACGGGTACTTCCCGGCTGCGAATTAAGCGTGATGCTGCCATGATGCTTATGAACCACGATCTCGAAGCCGATGTTCAGGCCGAGGCCGGTGCCTTTTCCGGGCGGCTTGGTCGTGAAAAACTGATCGAAAATCTTCGACTGAATCGCTTCTGGAATACCGGGGCCGTTGTCCTCAATCTCAATGACCACCGAGCCGCCGTTGCGGGACGTCCGAAGCTGAATTACGCCCTGCCCGTCCATCGCATCGACCGCATTATCGATCAGGTTCGTCCACACCTGACTCAATTCGCTGCCGTAGCCGTCAATCGGCGGCAGGTCGGCGGCATACTGCCGATGGACAGTAATGCCGTGACGGAGCTTGCTGCGCAGCATGATGAGCGTGCTGTCGAGGCCGTCATTGATATTGACCGGCAGCGGTTTCTCCTGTCCGATGTGGCTGAACGACTTCATCGACCTGGCGATAGCGACCATCCGCTCCGTCCCCATCGCCAGTTCTTCGAGCAGGGTATACATGGTATAGGTGGTGCTGAGCCAGTGAATGACAGCGGGAAGCTGCGCGCCGGTAAAGTCGCGGGCAAGCTGCTCCAACTGCGCGCTGCCGTAGCCCATGCTGACGAGCTGTGTCGAAGGCTGCCAGGCATCCGCGACGCCGCGCTCGACCAGCCATTCCTCGACTTCACTTTCGCGGTCGCTGCGCGAGAGCGATTCGAGGTCAGATGGCGTCAGCGCGCGCTCGTGGGCCAGCGCGTCCAGCTCGACAATCCGCTTGAGTTGCGGCGGAGTCAGCCCAAGCTGGCCGAGCGCCAGAAACGCATGTTGCAACTGCTGGAGCGTCTCGCGGAGCTGGAGCGAGCCGCGCTGCGCCGCCGCTGCCGGGTTGTTCAGCTCATGCGCCAGACCGGCGCTGAGACGACCGAGCGTGGCGAACTTCTCAGTCTGCATCAGCGTGATGGCCTGCCCGATCACCGCCAGCCGCCTTTGCAGCGCCATCGGGCCGAAACCTCGCGGCAGGTCAATCGACGCCTTGCCTTGCAGCGCGCGTTCGACGGTCGCTGTATCGCCGCCGAGGACGATAATCGCCGTGGCGCTCAGGTCGTCGTCGCCGCGAATCTGGTCGATCAATGCGAAGGCATCCAGATCAGCCGAGTCGAGCGCGAGCAGCACAGCATCGAACAGGCCACCACCGCGCAGGCAGTCGAGCGCCTCAGCCGCCGTCGCAGCCTGCGTGAACTCGACCTGCTGCCCATGCGCGGCGACCATCTGCGTGCGTCGCGCCGTATCGCCGTCCACCAGCAGAAGATGAGGATGTCCGTCCGTCATGGCTGTGCCTCGATCCGGCGTTCCTGCGCCGCGCCCATCAGACGACTCTAGCGCAATCTCAGGCCGACGCCAAACGTAAACGGGCCTGATGGGGAGGCTGGACGTCGGAAAGCGGGCCTGATGAATCATGCCCGGACGGAAGGCCGGTGGGCTTGAGCGGGTCAGTCGAGGACAATGGTGACTTCGATGGATGTGGCACGGGCGAGCGTAGAGTAGATCGGGCAGCGAGCGCGGAAGGCATCGACCAGCACCGCAGCCTGAGACTCGTCGATGCCAGCAAAGTTCATGCGGACGCGAATCCACTGCATATGAGGATCGACATGCTCGCCACTCACGCCGCGCGGGTCGAAGCTGCCGCTGGCCGCAATCGAAACCGACTTGAGAGGAAAGTCCTGCTCCTGCGCGGCTCGCTCACAGACGAAAACACCGTGTGTCGCCAGCGCCGAGAGCAGCAGGTCAATCGGGTTGACTTCTTCATTGGGGCCGCCGAGCGTCAGCGGTGAATCGACGATGAAGTGATGCCCTTTAGCTGTCACGATAGCTCGCCCGCGCTGACCTGAAAGCGTTGAGTTCACGGAAGCGGTCGCCAGACGAACAGCCATTCACATGCCCTTTGCGCCGACTGCCGACTCGCTGGATTGGAGTCGAGGATCGACGATACCGATTCGGTTAATGGCTTCAGGATAGCTGAATCCGACACCGAATGCGTCTCGCAAAGGGCGGATAGCCTCTCCGCCTTTCGGCGGATAAATCGAACCCGGAAAAATCAGGTTTCCAGCGGGACGACGACACGAATATGCGTGCCGAGTCCCTTCGTACTCTCCAGATCAATCGCGCCGCCAAGACGACCCACGCGCTCGCGCATCGACTGCAAACCGAGATGGCCGGGGAACGCTCCCCCGGTATCGAAACCGACGCCGTTATCGGTCACGTTGAGGATCAGACTCTGCTCGTGAGCATCGAGGCAGACCGTGACGCGCGAAGCCCGCGCATGTTTGACGGTATTGTGCAGGGCTTCGCGGGCGATATGGTAAAGCGCCTCTTTGACGTCCATCGGCACGTCTGGCTCGTCACCCAGATCGGTCTGCACCTGAACGCCGTGGCGCGCCTGAAGCGAAGCTGCCTGTTTCATCAGCGCGGCGATCAGCCCTTCATTCTTGAGCGATTCGGGCCGCAGTTCAAAGATCAGCGCGCGCATCTCAGTCAGCCCGGCTTCGGCCAGCGAGAGGACATAATCGAGCGGCTCGGCGACCTTCTTCGGGTCGCGGTCGAGCAAATCACGGGCGGTGCGCGTGCCGAGCGCGATGCCGTAGAGCGCCTGCGAGACTGAGTCATGCAGCTCGCGGGCGAGGCGATTACGCTCCTCGAACACAGCGAGTTCCTGCGCCTGCGCATACAGCCGCGCGTTCTGGACGGCGACCGCGACCTGATCGGCCAGCGTCCCCATCACGGCCATGTCCGACTTGCTGAAGCGCGCGGGCTGGTCGGAGTGCAGGTCGAGCACGCCAATCAGCGTATCGCCGACGATCATCGGCACGCTCAGTTCAGAGCGCGTCTCCGGCAGCACAGGCGTGCAGCCCGATGCGGCCTCGTCGAAGATGACCCCCTGACGACTGCGCGCCGAAGCGGACACCACGCACGTCCCCGAACGGATCGAGATGCGGTAATCGAGGCCGAGCGCGTCGTCCTCTTCCGGCGCGGACGCCAGCACAAGCGCGCTGCCATCGTCAGAGAGCAGAAAAACGTGCGCGTGCGTCAGATTAAAATTCGTCCGCGTGAGCGAAGTGACGGTGTTGAGCAGACGAGTGACGCTCAATAAGGTGGTCGCCGCTGCGCTCACGTTGGCGACCGTTTCCAGTTCACGGGCGCGCTGCTCGGTTTCGCGGCGAGCCGTCTGCGCCGCCAGAAACGCGCGGCGACTGCTGACGACGGCTCCGGCAGTGCGAATCAGCGCCTCGGCGATCAGGCGATCCCCTGCCGAGAATTCGCGCGGCTGATGCCACCCAATCGTGATGTTGCCCGCCCAGCGACCGCTGCCGTAGAGTGGAATAATCACCAGCGCGCGGTAATCGAGCGCCTTGAGAAAAGCCCGAATCCGCGCGTCCATCTCCGATTCCTGCTCGACGTCACCGAGCATGAGCGCTTCGGTCGGGTGCGCGGCCCACAGCCGCGTTGAGGGAAACAGGCTCAGGTCATAGACGACGCCGAGCGTTGGGTGGTCGGCAGCAGGGCTGCCATGCTCGCGCACCGCGACCGGAGTCATGGTCGCGGGATGATTGTCAGCGTTGACATCGACGAAGTTCAGCGAGAGGAAGTCCGGCTTAAGCTGGTCGGCGTAGAGCGCGACAGCTTCGAGGATCGTCCATTCGTCGGTGGCCTGCGAGAGCGCAGCGTTGACGTGCGCCAGCGTCTCGGCGCGGCGGCGCCCAAGCTCCGATTCGCGCTGAAGGCGAATCCGCTCGATAGCCGCCGAGACCAGATCGCCGATCCCGGCCACCAGCCGCCGATCACGGGCGGTATAGGTACGCGGAACCGGGCTGAGAAAGGCCAGATTGCCCGTCCAGCGGTTGTTGATCCAGAGCGGGACGCCGATCCGCGCCTGCGTCCCGCGGTCGGCCCAACTGGCCGCGCTGACCGGATCGAGACGCGGGTCGTTGAGGACGTCCTCGATCACCCACAGGCCGCGCGCAGGCATATTCCTGACCGCCGGGTATTCACTCTCGATAAAAAAGCGCTCGCCAATGGGCTGCTTGCTGGCAATCGCCGTGCCGACGACCTCAGAGTAGCGCGCGCCCTCATAGTTGAAGTTTTCCCAGACGGTGAGGACGATGTTGTGCAGGCTGATGTTGAGCCTGCCGACCGCGTCGGTGACTTCGGCAAAGGTGGTCGCGGCATTGATCGCCTCGCCTGCCTCGTAGAGCAGCCTGGTTTCCTGCCGCGCGGCTTCTTCCGCCAGATAGGCGCGGCGGGTCGTGACCACAGAGGGGACAGTTTGCATGAGGACGTTACAGATGTAACGTTCCTGCTCGTTGAAATGATGCGGCTCAGCCCAGGCCATCGTCACCATGCCGCGAAAACGACCCGCTGTGTGTAAAGGCAGCAGCGCCAGCGCGCGCGCCGGGGCGTTGTCAGCGTCGCGCAGCGCGACCGAGGCGCGCGCATCGGCCAGCCAGTCCTCGACCAGAAAAGGCTGATCCACCTGACCATCCCACAATGCCAGCAGACGCTCGTGCGCGGCGGCCAGCGCGGCATCGCTGGCGTCATCGTAAGCGTGGGTCGAACCCTCGCGCCAGACAGCCACCGGCAGTAAACCGGGGCGATGCGCCGGGTCTTCGTCGTTGGAATAGCTGAGGACAAGGCTGCGCGCGTTCTGCTCTCCCGCATAAAGGGCAACAGCGGCCAGGATTTCGGCCTCGCTGGTGGCCTGCGACAGCGCAGTGCTGACGCGCAGCAGCAGCTCGGCGCGAGATGCCCGGTCGCGGCTTTCCTGAAGCAGGCGCATGGCGTCGATGACCGGGCCAGCCTGCTGAATCAGGCCGGTATAAACCCGCTGATCGCGCTCATCGAAGGCGCGCGGCTGATCCCAGTTGAAAGCGACCATGCCGACCCAGCGCCCCTTGTTGTTGAGCGGTAGAATCACGGTCCCGCGCAGCTTCAGCCCGCGAAAAAATTCGAGCGTAATCGGGTCAACGCGCGGGTCATCCTCGACGTCCTGAATCATGGTCGGGCGGTCGGCAAATGCCATCCAGATCTGATTGAGCGGGTGCTCGTCCAGAATAATATGCTCGCCGAGACGATCCCGGATGGTCAGCGGCGTCCACTGCGCCACCACCGTCGAGCGCGCCGGGGGCAGACCACCGAGCGCTTCATCAATGTAGAGCAGCACGCCGGACGTCGCCCCGGCAGCGCGCGGATAGCTGCTGATCGCTTCGAGCACCTGCGCCGGAGTTGAAGCGCCCGTCACCTTGCCTGACGCCTCATACAGCAGGTCAATCTCCGCTTTGGCAATCTGGAGATCGGTCGCGCGGCGCTGGGCCTGCTCGGACAGCCGCATCGAGTCGATGACCGGGCCGCCCAGCCGGAGCATGGCGGTATAAATCCATTGATCCTGCTCATCGAATAGATGCGCCTCGCGCCAGCCGAACAGGCAGAAGCCAACCCGGCGATCCTTGATATTGAATGGCAAAATCGCCGCCGAGCGCACGTCGAGCAAGCCGAATTGATGCTGCGTCGGCGCGTCAACGAGGTCGCTCATCAGGACATCGGGGATTAGAATCGGACGAACAGGAGTCACGCCCATGACGCGCGCGAGCGCATTGGGCGACAGCTCGAACTGGCTGCGCGGCTCAATCGGCGGAGCGCCGCGCGTCCAGTCCGCGACCAGTTCGACCAGATCGGCGCGCGACGGCATTTCGGCGTTCATGTAGAACATCAGGCCGCAGTTGGCCCCGTTATCGCGCGCGTAGTCGCTGATCGCTTCCAGCCACTCGGCAGGCGAATAAGCCTGCGTCAGCCGGTTGCTGATCGTAAACAGGATGTCAATTTCGTCTTCAGAGGAAAATTCGTGGCTGACCAACGGCTGCTCCGCCCGAAAAACCACCGCGCCCGCGTCGACCGTCGTCGAGCGAGCGCGACACGAACCTGACTGCTTCGATTTTACTGCGTCGAGTCGACCAGACCAATCCGCACAGCGTAGAGCGCGGCCTGCGTGCGGCTCGCCACGTTGAGCTTGCTCAGGATGCTGCTGACGTGAGTTTTGACGGTCTTTTCGCCAATCGTCAGATGATAGGCGATTTCCTTATTGGAGAAGCCCCCCGCCAGCAGGCGCAGCACTTCAGTTTCACGGTCGGTCAAGGCTTCGGGGCTTTCCGGGGCGCGCACTTCGCGGATCAGCCGCGCGGCGGCCTGCGGCGAAAGCTGCACCTGACCATCGGCGGCAGCCTTGATCGCCTGAATCAACTCGTCAGCGCGAGTATTCTTGAGCAGATAGCCGACGGCCCCGGCACGAATTGCGCCGATGACCGACGCATCTTCGAGCACGCTGGTGAGCGCGATTAGCTCGATGTCCGGCATTTCCGACTTGATGGCGGTGATCGCCTCGATGCCATCCATGACCGGCATCAGCAAATCCATCAGAATAACATCGGGGCGCAGCTCGCGCGCCATGTTGAGCGCCTCACGCCCATCGGATGCTTCGCCGATGATTTCAAGTTCCGAGTCGAGCGACAGGAACATACGCAGTCCCTGGCGGACGACGGCATGATCGTCGACGATCATGATGCGAATGGTCATTGTATCAATTTCCAGGAACATGTTCAGCCACCTTTTTCATTCTAGCATCAATAGACGAAAGTCATAGTATCCGTTACAGATGGGGCGGAGCATGAGAAATCCGCCCCATGCTGTCATTCTGTCTAGCAGTGAACGCAGGCGACTTCCTGTGTCGTCGTCCGCCGCGCTGCGACGGGCTGTACCCCAGCCGGTCGCCGGAAACGCGCCCGCAGGCCGCGAACCGCCGCGTCCAGTCGCGGGAACCGCGGTTCACTGCTCATCATCGTCATTCTCCGGGCATCCTCGAAGCTCTTGACGCGCTCGGAGTAGATATCCTGAGTCAGGCGGTGCATCGTGATCGGATCGAGCATCATGATCGGTCTTTCCTTTCCTTTTCGCGGCGTCTTGATGCGAACAGCGCAGCCACGAAACCACGCTTAGTAAACCATAGAAGGGGTTGTGACTCGACAGGCGAACGACCGGTTTCAACTCGCCAGATGACCGAGAAAAATCTCCGCCTAAAGTCGGAGCAACGGCCAGGCTTGAGGCGGTTCCGGTGTGCCGACCGGGTCGGCACACCGTTCTGAAAGTCGAGGTCAGGCGATCTCGTCTTCGTGCTCGCGGGCCGCTGCGAGGTCGTCGTGCTCGGCGACCATGCCGCCGCCGCGCCCGGTCGCGCCCAGCGCCACCAGACCGGCGCTGACGAGGATGATGTCCTTGAAAACATACTGACCTTCGAGCGTCCAGGCATACGGAAAGACGTTCCAGATCAGGTCAGGGCGCAGCACCATCGGCGACATCGCGCCCGCCATCTGGCCGAGCAGCAGCAGCAGGACGACATGCTTGACCTTGCCGACGATGAAGCCGACGCCGATCACCATTTCCAGCACCGCCAGAAAAGGCAGGAAATACTGCATCGGCAGGAAGGTGATGCTCTCGCGGATCAGGTGTTCCGCCGGGCTGAGGCCGGGTTGCAGCTTGAGCGCGCCGAACCAGAAAAAGACGATGCCAACGGTGATGCGGAGCAGCGAGACGCTGTGCCGCGCCATGAAGATCGTCGCCATCTGGTCGAGGCGCTCGACGCGCTGGCGCAGACCGGGGCGCGACTGCGCCAGAACGACACGACGGAGTTCGGAAGTAGTGGTAGCGGCCATGATCTTGATTTCCTTCTATCGCAAACGCGATGTCCATGAACGGGCTTATGGAGATGATTAAACGCTTTTTCACGCCCCCGTTCACCTGTCGAAGGGTTGAATCTGGCGCGGCGCTTCCGAGGGATGCGGCGTGTCCGCCGAAGGGCCGACTACACCCTGTCCTGCGCCCTACGCCGGAATCAAAAACCCCGGTCGCTCGACCGGGGTTTAGGGCAAACTTCAGCTCACAGACTGCCTGAGCGATCAGACACAGATAGTGCTGTCGTCATGCAGCACCTCACAGATACAGGTGATAAAATCGATGTCACTATCTACATCAGGGCAGATCGACTGCGCGCAGGTTGTGTAAACTTCCTCGATGCTGCTATTCGAATCAATCGCGTCCTGGATTTGCTCCGCGACGGCGCGCGCGCTGCACAACGGCTCCGAATGGGTGCCGGGGCTGGGGGCTGGCCCAACCGGCTGGCAGGACGTCCATTCGAGCGTGTTGGTCTTGCCCCACTCGTCGTAGCCGGTGAAGCTGAACCTGATATTGCCGGTCGAGTCGATGTAGACGTAGAGTGTCGTCGGGCCGTAAGTCCCCTGTCCCTGCCCAATCAGCACACCCTGCCCACCATTGGTCTGCGCTTCAGCGACCTTTGGCGCGATCTCCGACGCCGGGACGAACCACAACTGCGCCCCGTTCTGGTTCAGCAGTCGGATGCCGCCTGCGCCGAGATCCGAATACTGGTAAGTCGGCATGAAGTCACCATCGACACAGTAGAGCGCGTCGCCGCCGAAGTGGGCGACGACATTGATCCGTCCGTCACTCGGCAGGCCGGAGAAGGTCTGGGCCGCAACCGGCGCAGGCCTCCCGACTGGCCCGACGACCAGCAGGAGCAGGAGCGCCAGCAGCAGCGCGCTCCCTGACAGCAGCAAGGGCAGCCGATTGAGGATAAAGTGTTTCATAAAGAATTCCTCCATAAATGCGGATAGCGCTAAGCGTGGTCAGTATATCAGAGATTAGTTTATAGGAAAATTACTTATATCTAGCAGATTAGGGAAACTGACAGGATCAGGCAGGTGCTAATGGTCGATAGTGCATTACTTCGGCGCGGGAGTCGTGTGAATGTAATAGGGATAGTCGAGGATTTTCGTCACCGAGCGCAGAGAGCCGGAGAGCGTCATCATCGTGTAGTTGACCGCCGCGACCGAGCTGCCGGGGAACCACTGCGCGCCCGGTTTAGCGAAGACCAGCGGCCACTGAGTCGGATGCTCGATGGCGGGCTGTGCCTGAAGGAACTGCTGCGCTGCCGCCGAGTCATCGACCGGCAGGCCGATGTAGCTGATGCCGAGAATCGGCGTGGCAGCATAGGCCGGAACCGAGGCAAATTCGAGCGTGCTGCCTGCCGGGTCGCGCAGGTAAAAAGCGCGCGTGCCGCTGTTCTGTGACTGCACCACCGTGCGGCCATTGCTGGCAAGCGGCGTGGCGAAGTGCGATAGCTCAGCGCGCAGGGCGTCGAACTTCGAGTCGGCCACGCCAAAGGTTACGCTGTAATGGCGCGGTCCGGCCTGCGCTTCGAGGTCGGCAGTCGTGAAGACGATCCGCGTCTGCCCGGCCTGCACCGAAAACTGGAGATCGTCCTCGCCTTTGAGCGGCAGATTCATCTGATCGACGTAGAAGGCTTTCAGCGTTGCGAGAGACGACGTTTCCAGCACCAGCCCCAGTACCGTCATGATCCGTCCTTTGAACGACGACCAGCCCTACCCGCTCGACAGCCGGACGCGCCGCAAAAGCTGCGCGTTCAGCGCCACAATGATTGTACTCAGCGACATGACGGCTGCGCCAACCGCCGGGGACAGGATGAAGCCCCACGGCGCGAGGACGCCCGCCGCCAGCGGCAGCGCCACGACATTGTAGCCAGTCGCCCAGATCAGATTCTGGATCATTTTACGATAGGTCGCGCGACTTAGCTCGAACACGCTGACGACGTCGAGCGGGTTGTTCTGAATCAGGATGATGCCCGCCGCCTCAACAGCGACATCCGTGCCGCTGCCAATGGCGATGCCGACGTTGGCCTGCGTCAAAGCGGGCGCGTCGTTGACGCCGTCGCCGACGAAAACGACCTTTTTCCCCTGCTGCTGAAGCTCGGCCACCTTTTGCTGCTTCTGGTCGGGAAGCACCTCAGCCAGCACCGTATCGATTCCCAGCTCGCGGCCAACCGCCTCGGCGACGGCGCGGCTGTCGCCGGTCAGCATGACCACGCCCTTGCCGAGCGCGTGCAGTCGGTCAACAGCGGACTTACTCTCCGGTCGAACGACATCCGCCAGACTGAACGCAGCAACAGGCTGGCCCCCATCGATCAGGTAAACGACCGCCTGCCCTTGAGCGTCCGCCGCTCTGGCGAAGTCCGTCAGCGCAGGCGATAGAGCGCCGACCGATTCAAGCAGACGCGGCCCGCCGACCTGAAGCAGGCGGCCTTCAAACGTCGCCTGCGCGCCGCGTCCCTTGAGCGCGCTGAAATCCGTCACCGCAACCGGCGTCACGCTGCGAGTTTCGGCCTCAGCGCGCAGCCCACGCGCAATCGGATGTTCCGAGTCGCCTTCGACCGCCGCAGCCAGCGCCAGCGCGCGGCGCTCGTCATTGCCGCTGTTGACCACCATGCCGGTCACGCCGAAACGCCCCTCGGTCAGCGTGCCGGTTTTATCGAAGATCACCGTATCGATCTCGCGGGCCGCTTCGAGAGCGTGGCGGTCGCGGACGAGGATACCGTTCTTCGCGCCGAGCGAGGTGCTGATCGCCACGACCAGCGGAATCGCCAGTCCGAGCGCGTGCGGGCAGGCGATCACCAGCACGGTCACGGCCCGTTCGAGGACGCCGATCTGGAAGCCTTCAGCCAGCGTCCAGGCGACAGCGGTGAGCGCCGCGACGGCCAGCGCAATATAGAACAGCCAGCCCGCAGCGCGGTCGGCCAGAAGCTGCGCGTTCGACCGGCTCGACTGGGCCTGCTGCACCAGCCGCATAATCCCGGCCAGCGCGGTCTGGTCGCCGGTCGCGCTGACACGGACGCGCAGGCTGCCGTCACCGTTGATCGTCCCGGCGATTACTTTGTCGCCCGCCTGCTTCTCGACCGGCACTGATTCGCCGGTGATGGCCGACTCGTTGACCGCCGAACTGCCGTCCTCAATCTGACCATCGACCGGGATACTCGCGCCGGGGCGCACCAGCACGAGATCGTCGGCCTTGAGTTCCGACACGCGGACTTCCAGGGGGCTGCCATCCGCCGCGATCCGCTCGGCGGTGTCGGGCATCAGCTTCGCCAGCTCGTCCAGCGCGCCGGACGCCTGGCGGACGCTGCGCATCTCCAGCCAGTGGCCGAGCAGCATGACGTCGATCAGCGTCGCCATCTCCCAGAAAAAGCCACCGCCGATGCCCGCGAACAACGCGAACAGGCTGTAGAGGAAAGCGACCGTGATCGCCAGCGAGATCAGCGTCATCATCCCCGGCTGACGCCGGTCGATCTCAGGCCGCGCCATTTGCAGAAACGGCAGGCCGCCGTAGATGAAGATGATGATGGCGAAGACCGGGCCGATCAGCAGGCTGCCGGGAAACTGCGGCGGCGTAAAGCCGAGAAAATCGCCGATCATCGGGCTGAAAACGAGGACAGGAAGGGTCAGAACGAGGCAGACCCAGAAGCGGCGGCGGAAAATCTGCTCGTGGCCGCTGTGGTCGGTGTGCGCGCCGTGTCCAGCGTGAGCATCATGACCGCCGTGCGCGGGCATATCGTGCATCGTGTGGTCATGATCCATCGCTGCCGCGTCGTCGGTCGCGGCGTGATGCTGATGATCGTGAGAATGTTCCATTGCAAGGCTCCGTTCTACCCGGATAAGGCAAGGTCATATCCCCGACCTGTCCGCCGAACGGATTCTTACAGTAAACCCGCCAGATAGCGGGGGTCGGGCAGCGATTCAGTCCGTGCTGCGGCGATAACCGAGGTTGGCGGAAATCTGCAAGCCTGTCTCGCGCACCAGCAGTCCCAGTTCGTGCAGGCGGGTCAGCGGGAAGCGCCCCGATGGGCCGGAAATGCTGATAGCCGCGCGCACCTGCCCATCCGCCTGAAAGATCGGCGCGGAGACGCAGCGCACGCCTTCTTCGCGCTCCTCATCGTCAACGGCATAGCCACAGTCGCGCACTTTTGCCAGCTCCTGACGCAGGCGGAGCAGATTGGTGATGGTGTTGACCGTGAAAGCGGCCAGCGCCTTCTCGCCAAAAAGCGGCTGCAAGCGCGCCTCTGGCATATAGGCCAGCATCGCCTTGCCGACGCCGCTGCAATGGAGTGGAACGCGCGCGCCGATCTGCGTGAACATCTGGATCGTGCGTTCCTCGGCGGGGACTTGCAGGATGTAGATGGCGTAATCGGCATTGAGAACAGCCAGGTTCGCCAGTTCGCGCGCTTCCGAGGCTAACTGGCGCAGCGGGTCAATCGCCTCGTTGCGGATGTCGAACTGCGCCAGCGCCGAATGCGCCAGCCGCAGGCTTTGCGGGCCGAGGAAGTATTCCTTCGTCGCCACGTCCTGGCGAACGTAGCCATGCGCGATCAGCGTCCCCAACAGGCGATGGGCGGTCGACATATTCAACTGCGTCCCCTCGCAGACTTTAGAGAGCGCGATGCCGTCCGGGTTTTCAGTCAGGAAATCAAGGATTTCGAGCGCGCGGCTGACCGACTGGACCAGAGTATCCGACGTATCCGTCTGTGTCATTTCAAAACCCGCTCTTCGTCTGAGGCTCGCTGCCGGGCCAGCCATGCCTGTAGGTTTGCGAACAAAACCGCCGCTTTAGTGCAATTCACCTAAAATGAAAGTAGTTTTCATGATGCGGAATTGCTTGACTTTTGTTACGGCGAATTGCTATTATATTAGCATCTTTTCGATTTTAATATGCAAGAACTGATTTCACAACCTAAAAGTCGGCCACTTTTCATCAGACCGTGGCCGCGCCGGGATTATGAAGTCGTCGAGGTCAATAAGCCGGATGTTCCAGCAAACACCAGGTGAGTTACGCCAGATACACACCGACGTGCTGATCGTCGGCGCGGGCCTTGCGGCGCTCAGAGCGGCCATCGAGGCACGCCGCGAAGGCTCGAAAGTCACGATGATAACCAAAGGCATCGCCGGACGGGCCGGGTCATCAGCGATCACATCGGCGGGCTTCACCGTCGCTATCGGCGAGGCTGACCCGACCGATACGCCAGAGCTACATTATACCGACACCCTTCGCGGCGGCGGCGATATCAATAATCATAAACTGGCGCGGATTTTTTGCGAGGAAGCGCCCGCCCGCTTCCGGGAAATGGTCGAATGGGGCGTCGAATTTGAGAAGGAAGCGGATGGCAAGTACGTCCAGTTCCCCAGCGGCGACCACTCGAAGCAGCGCGTGACGGTCTGCGCCTCGCACAAAGGAACCGGCATGACGCTGCCGCTCAAGGAAGCGGCGGCAGGCGTCGAGTACATCGACCGGGTGATGGCGCTCGACCTGATGCAGGACGAGTTCGGCGTCAGCGGCGTCGTCGGGCTGGACACGCAGGATTTGTCGCTGGTGGTGATTAGCGCGCGCAGCGTCATTCTGGCGACCGGCGGCATCGGCCAGTTGTTCCCCGTCACCAGCAACCCGAATGACGTCACCGGCGATGGTCTGGCGCTGGCTTACCGCGCCGGAGCAGCGCTGCAAGACCTCGAATTTGTCCAGTTCTACCCGTGGCGGCTCATCAGCCACGTCCGCAGCCGAATGCCTGTCCAGCCCTCATCATTCGCCAGCGGCGCGATGCTCCGCAACGCGCTCGGCGAGCGTTTCATGGAACGGGTCGACCCGCAGCGCAAGGAAGCGACCACGCGCGATTTCGCCGCGCGCGGCATCTACACCGAAATTGTCGAAGGGCGCGGCGTCGATGGCGGCGTCGTCCTCGACCTGAGCGAGATTCCTATCGAGACATTCGGGCGGCTCAACCCGCGCGTCGCCAAATTCTTCGAGCAAAAGGGACTCGACCTCGCCACCAGCAGGCTGATCCTTGCGCCTGAAGGCCACTACCACATGGGCGGCGTCAGGATCGACGAATGGGGCCGTTCCACACTCTCGCATCTGTACGCGGCGGGCGAAACATCCGCCGGGATTCACGGCGGCAACCGGCTCGACTCGAATGAGATTCCCGCCGGTCAGGTTTTTGGCCGCCGCGCTGGCATGGCGGCGCATCATGATGGCGCGACCCGCCCTCACCCGCAGATCGACCGCCAGCGCATCCGCTACTGGCAGAACCGTCTGGCGGAGCTAAAGGGCGACTCGCTGCCCGCGCTCGAAGTCAGGGCGCTCAAGGATCAGATCAGGGACATCACCTGGCGCGCGGCAGGCATTATCCGCACCGGCAGCACCATCGAGCGCGGCATCGCCGAAGCCAACGCCCTGCGCGGGCAACTGATCTGCTCGCGTCCGGTCAACGCCGCCGAACTGCCGGACTATATCGAGGCCGAGAATATGGCGCTGGTGTCCGAGATGGTGACGCGCGCGGCCAGCCTGCGCACCGAAAGCCGCTCGGCCCACTACCGTGAAGATTTCCCCCAGCGCGACGACGCCGACTGGCTGTGCAACATCGAAGTCACGCGCGACGACGACGAGATCCGCCTGCGCAAGCGCCCGGTCGTGCTGGCCGAAACCGCCTCAACCGAAGACGCCTGAAATAACATCGCATCATACAGGAGCCTCTAAGATGGATCTGGGATTGAAAGACCGCGTTGCTCTGGTGATGGCGTCCAGTCAGGGGCTGGGCAAAGCATCGGCGCGGTCACTGGCGCGCGAAGGCTGCAATCTGGTCATCTCCGCGCGGCGTGAAGGCCCGCTGCAAGCGACGAAAACACAGATCGAGCAGGAGAGCGGCGTCAGGGTGCTGGCCGTCTCTGCCGACACCTCAACCGCCGAGGGCGTGAGCGCGCTGATCGCAGCGGCGATGAAAGAATATGGCCGCATTGACGTGCTGATTACCAACAGCGGCCCGCCCGCGCACGGCGATCTGCTGGAAATGCAGGACGACATCTGGCACAGCGCGTTTGAGAACCAGATGATGGGCGTCGTTCGCGCCTGCCGCGAGATCGTGCCGATCATGGTCAAACAGAAGTGGGGCCGCGTCGTCCACATCACCTCGACCTCGATCAAACAACCGCTCGGCCACCTGACGCTGTCGAGCGCGTCGCGGATGGGGATTGCCGGGCTGTCGAAGATCGCCGCCAACCAGTACGCCGCCGATAACGTGCTGATGCACGTCATCTGCCCCGGCCCGTTCCTGACCGAAGCCGAAGTGACCTTCTTCGAGGGGATGGCGAAGGAACGCGGCATCAGCGAGGAAGAAGCGCAGCGAAGCTGGCTGACCGACATCCCGATGAAGCGGATCGGCGATCCGCAGGAATTTGGCGACGTGGTCGCGTTCCTGGCGTCGGAACGGGCGTCGTATATGACCGGGACCGTCATTCAGGTCGATGGCGGACGCATCCAGAGTATGTATTAGAGGAACGCCCTCACCCCCGGCGCTGGAAACTCCACCCCTTGTCCCCGTCTCCGCAGAGAAGGGGAAGCGGTCACAAAGTCCCGGCGCAAATGAAACAAGACACGTCACTGTTAGAGCAATGAGAAATTGTTGAATGATTGAAGCCAGAAGAGATGCCGTGAGCACGAACACATCGACCACCGATTACACGATCCGCTTCAATGACGTCTATCGCGTCTTCATGTCCAATTCCCGCCACAGCTCGAAGGCCTTCGTGGCGGTGCGCGACATCCGACTCGACATCAAACGCGGCGAATTCGTCTCACTGGTCGGGCCGAGCGGATGCGGCAAATCGACGCTGCTGAACATGGTCGCGGGGCTGCTCAAGCCGACGTCCGGCTCGATTCAGTACGACGGTCAGGAAGTCACGAAGATCAACACCGACGTCGGCTACATCACGCAGGACGATAACCTGCTGCCGTGGCGGACGGTCATCGACAATGTCGCGCTGGCGCTCGAATTTCGCGGCGTCGACAAGGCCAAACGCTATGAGATGGCGCGCGAGCGGCTGGCAACAGTCGGCCTGAGCGGGTTCGAGCATTTCTACCCGCACGAGCTGTCCGGCGGGATGCGGAAACGGGTCGGCATCGTCCGCACGCTGGTCTACAACCCGAATGTGCTGCTGATGGACGAGCCATTCGGCCCGCTCGACGCGCAAACCCGCGTTATTTTGCAGGACGAGCTGCTCAAGCTGTGGTCGCAAACTCAGCAGACGGTCATGTTCGTCACGCATGATCTGGTCGAGAGTATCGCGCTGTCCGATAGAATCGTCGTCTTTACGGGCGCGCCGGGGACGATCAAGCGCATCTATGACATCAACCTGCCGCGCCCGCGCGACGTGTTCCATATCCACGAAACCCCGAGCTTCGACGAAATCTACGACGCGCTCTGGCAGGATATCAAAGAGGAAATTCAGGGGTCTTACGATGAGCGCTCCGGCCATTAATCGCGCCGCCGCCCCATCGGCGAGCGAGGAATTTGAAGCGCGCCTGCGCCGCGAAGCCGAGGAGCAGAAGCAGCGCCAGCAGCAGCGCATCCGGATTCTGCTCTGGGTCGGGCGCGTCGGGCTGCTCGTCGGGCTGCTGCTGTTCTGGGAGCTGGCGTCAGGCCCGATCCTCAACACCCGCTATGTCAGCAAGCCGAGCGAGATTCTGACGATTCTGACGCGCTGGTTCACATCGGGGGAAGTCTACCCGCACCTGCTGGCAACCCTCGGCGAAGTGCTGGCCGGATACGCGCTCGGCATCATTCTGGGGCTGTCTTCTGCCATCCTGCTCGCCTTTTTCCCGCGCGTCAACGACGTGCTCAAGCCGTTCGTCGTCGCCTTTTACGGCATCCCGAAAGTGGCGGTCGCGCCCATCCTGATTATGTGGCTTGGCCTCGACATCACGCCCAAGATCGTGATTGCGACCGTCATCGTCTTCTTTGTCATGTTCATGAACAGCCTCGCCGGACTCTCGAACGTCCGCAGCGAGTTGATTGAGATTTCCCGCGTCATGGGCGGCTCACGCTGGCAAATCCTGCGTAAGATCATGCTGCCGTCGGCAGCCCCCTACATTCTGACGGCCATGCGGCTGACGATCCCCGATGCGGTCGTCGGCGCGATTATCGGCGAATTCATTGCCGGAAACGTCGGCATGGGCAACCTGATTCGGCGTTCGTCGAGCCAGATGGTGACGTCCGGCGTGTTCGGTGGCATCATCATCCTGGCAGGCATGGTCATCCTTCTGCGCGTGCTGCTGGCTCCGGTGGAGCGCCGCGTGCTTGGATGGCGTCAGGATGCGTAACGCTATGGATACTGACGCCGAAAGATGGACGCGATGAACCGCCGCGCACATGCGCTACCGAGTTGTGACCCAACCTGCCCTATTGCTCAGGCACATCAAGGTTGAGGCTCATGATTCCATCGATAAAGCACATCGCACCTCTCATCATGATCGGGCTTCTGTTGAGCGTCACGGCAGCCCACGCACAGGACAGCGGGCTGATTCAGCTCAAAGAGACGCATGTTCTGGACGTCACGCTCGCGCCGATTCTCGTCGCTATTGAAAACGGCTACTTCCGGGACGAAGGGCTGGCGATTGACTTCATTCCGGTTGGGAGCGGACGCTTGAGTACAAGCGCGTTCGTCGCCGGGCAGGCGCAGATCACCGATCTGGGATTGACCGACGTCGTCGATCTACAGGGTCATGGCAAAGACCCGATTCTGGTCTACAACCTGGCTAACAGCCTGGTCATGAATCTGGTTGTCAGTACCACGGCGATGCAGAAAATCGGGGTCACGCGGGCTTCGCCGCTGATCGAGCGCGAGAAGGCGCTGAAGGGGCTGACTTTTGGCATCAGCGCGCCGGGCGCGTTAAGCGACCTCTATGCGCGCTACCTGATAAAGCAGGGCGGCCTTGACCCGGACGTCGATGTGACCTTCGTCGCCCTCGGCGGCGGGGCGGTGCTTCTCGCCGCGCCCGAAAGCGGCCAGATTGACGCCTATCTCCAGTCGCCACCGACACCGTTTCTAGCGGAAGCGCACGGCACCGGGACGATCCTGATTTCAAACACAGAGGGCGACGTGCCGGAGTTCAGGAACTTCCCGTTTAATGCCATCGCCGTCTCGAAGGCCTGGGCCGAACAGAACCCGCAGGCGCTCGAAGGCTACAGCCGCGCGCTCGACAAAGCCTACGCCTTCATGATTGAACATCCCGATAATGCCATTCAGATCATTCACAACAGCTACTTCCCGGAAACGCCGCTTGCGACGATCCGGCTTTCCTTCATGGCGCTGCTACCGATCTTCAAGCCGGATGGCCGCTTCAGTGAGGCGGGCATTAAGAACGAAGCCGAAGTCCTGCTCTCACTCGGCACTATCGACGCTATGCCGGACACAGCCGAAGGCGTGCTGTGGACGAACCAGTGGAACCCGGACACCCTGACCGACCTGCCACTACCGACGGCTGAAGCGACGGAGGCAGTGGAATAGACCATGCGCTTTCACATGAGCATTTCACGGACTTTCGTGGGTTTCGCTGTCATCGCCGGGCTGCTGGCAGGCAGCATGAGTGTACGCGCGCAGACTGAAACACCTGCGCCGCTGCTCCACGTCAGACAGACCGGCTTTCTGGCGGTAATCTTCGCCGAGACCATCATCGGCATCCAGAACGGCTACTTTAATGAGGAAGGGCTTGATCTGGAGTACGTTCCAGTGGACAACGGGCGGCTGAACGCAGCGGCGCTGGTCTCCGGTCAGGCGCAGTTTGCCGACATCACCGTCGCCGATGTGGCCGCGATGCAAAGTCAGGGCAAAGACGCGATTCTCGCCTACAACATCGCCAACCGACCGACGATGGCGCTGGTCGTGGACAACGAAGCGCTCGCCAGGACTGGCGTCACCCGCCAATCGCCGATTCTGGAGCGCTACCGGGCGCTCAAGGGGCTGACGCTCGGTATTACCAGCCCCGGCTCGCAGGGCGACCTGTATATACGCTACCTGATTAAACAGGGTGGACTCGATCCTGATAAGGACGTCAACATCATCCCTATCGGCAGCGGCGCGGCACTGCTGGCCGCTATTGAGTCCGGTCAGATCGACGGGTTCATGCAGTCGCCGCCCTACCCGTTGATGGCGGTGCGCGACGGCAAGGCACAGGTACTCATCATGAACTCGGCAGGCGACGTGCCTGAGTTCAGAAACTTTGCTTTTACCTGCATCGGCGTCCTGCGTCCGTGGGCCGAGCAGCACCCTGAGGCGGTTGAAGGTTACAGCCGCGCAATGGACAAAGCCTACCGCTTCATCGTCGAACATCCCGCTGAGGCCGTCCAGATCATGCACGACAGCAATTTCCCGGACACGCCGCTGGAGACCCTGCGCATCTCGCTTCAGGCGCTGCTGCCCGCTTTCCAGCCGGATGGCCGCTTCACTGAAGAGTCGATCCGCAATCAGGCGAATGTGATGGTCGCGGTCGGCACTATCGACGCCATGCCGGACACAGCCGAAGGCGTGCTGTGGACGAACCAGTGGAACCCGGACACCCTGACCAGTGTCATCCTGCCCACCATCGAAGCGTTCGACGGCTCGGCGACGGAAACACCGACCGCCGAAGCTGCGACTGCCCGCTAAAGGAACCCGACGATGCAGAAACCGGGTGCAAGCACGACTCAGAGAGTTCTGACTGCGGGAGCCAGCGCGCCCCGCCGGATGATGACGTTTCACCAGTCACGTACAGCAGTTGCTCATGCAGGGAGGCCTATGACCGAAACGTTCACCTTTCTCCCCCTGATTTCCGCCCGGTAGTCCTGTTAGTGCATCGCAAGAAAGGCTGACTCCGTTGAAAACCTTCATGAAACTCGTTCTCGTCGGGCTGCTGACCTCTGTCCTCGTGGGCGCGGTCAACGCTAGCCCGGCCCAACAGACCGCGCCGGTTAAGGTGAAGGAAGCTGGCTTCCTCGTCACGACCATCGCGCCGGTGTTCATTGCCATTCAGAATGGCTACTTCCTCGACGAAGGGCTTGACCTCGAATACGTCGAGATTGACAGCGGCGCGCTCGGCGCGATGGCGATCACCACCGGCCTCGCCCAGTTCACCGACCTCGGCGTTTCAGACGTCATCAATCTTCAGGCGCAGGGCAAAGACCCGATTCTAGTCTACAGCATCGTCAACAGCCTGACGATGAATCTGGTCGTCCGTAACGAGGTACTGGAGAAGCTCGGCATCTCACGCCAATCGCCCATCGAAGACCGCATGAAAGCGCTCAAGGGCATGACCATCGGCATCACCCGCCCCGGCGCTCCGACTGACCTGTATCCGCGCTATATGATGCAGTCGGTCGGCCTGAACCCCGACACTGACGCCAGCTTCGTCGCTATTGGCGGCGGCTCGGCCCTGCTGGCAGCGCTCGAATCCGGCCAGATCGACGCTTACCTGCTCTCGCCGCCGACGCCCTTTATCGCCGAACAGGACGGCAAAGGGACGATTCTGATTATGAACTCGGAAGGCGACGTGCCGAAGTTCCGCGATTTCGCCTTCACTTCAACGGCGGTCTCAAAGGCGTGGGCTGAAGCGAACCCGACGCTGGTCGAGGGTTACAGCCGCGCGCTGCATCGCGCCTATCAGTTCATGGTGGAACACAACGACGAAGCGATCCAGATTCTGCACGACAAGTATTTCCCGGACACCGATCTCGCCACGCTCAAAATCTCGATCAACGCGACCATGAGCGCGATGAAGCCTGACGGTCACTTCAGCGAAGCTGCGATCCAGAATCAGGTCGATGTCCTGAAGGCGATTGGCGCGCTGGACAGCACCCCGGACACGGCTGAAGGCGGCATCTGGACGAACCAGTGGAACCCTGACCTTCCGGCGGACATGTTGACCGCCACGGCTGAAGCAACGGCAGCCAGCTAATCAACCGATCACAGCGACCGCGTGAAGCGCCTCTCTACGCGGTCGCGCACCACACCTATTCACGTTTTACAGACATTGAAGGAACCCAAAACATGTCCAAACAGTTTAAATCTGTCATTCTGGCGGTACTGGCTCTGATGATGATGAGCGGCGTACTGGCCGTCTCGGCAGCGCCCGCGCCGCAGGAAAACCTGACCGACGTCACCCAGGTCGGCTTTCTGGTCATCGACCTCGCGCCGCTGTTCATCGGCATCCAGAACGGCTACTTCAAGGATGAAGGTCTGAACATGCGCTTTGTCGAGATCGACAGCGGCGCGCTCGGCGTCGGCGCGGTCTCATCTGGTCTGGCGCAGTTTGTCGATCTCGGCGTCTCGGACGTCATGGATCTTCAGGCTGCGGGCAAGGATGCCGTGCTGGTCTACAGCATGATTAACAGCCTGACGATGGATCTGGTCGTCAGCAATAAAGTGCTGGAAGCCACTGGCGTCGACCGCAGCTCGCCGCTGGCCGACCGCTACGCCGCGCTCAAGGGCCTGACTATCGGCATCAGCCGCCCCGGCGCGCCAACCGAGCTGTATCCCAAATGGATGATGCAGCAGGCGGGCCTGAACCCCGACACCGACGCCACCTTTGTCTCGGTCGGCGGCGCGCAGAACCTTCAGGCCGCGCTTGAGTCCGGCCAGATCGACGCCTTCATGCTTTCGGCCCCGGCCCCGATCTCAATCCAGAATGAAGGACTGGGCAAGATTCTGATCCAGAATTCGGCGGGTGATGTGCCGGAATTCAAGCAGTTCGCCTTCGAGTCGATTGCCGTCATGCGTCCGTGGGCCGAAGCCAACCCGCAGTTGGTCGAGGGCTACAGCCGCGCGATGGACAAGGGCAACCAGTTCCTGATTGAACACCCGGAAGAAGCCCTGCAAATTCTGCACGATAACTACTTCCCGGATACCGATATGGACACGCTGCGCCTGTCGCTGCTCGGCACACTGCCCGCCATCAACCCTGACGGCAATCTGTCGGAAGAAGCGATCAAGAATCAGCTCACCGTCGCTCAGGCTATCGGCTCAATCACCGACGTCCCCGACACCGCCGAAGGCAAGCTGTGGACGAACCAGTGGAACCCTGAGACGCTGCCGGACACGTTGACCTTCGACCCGGCCTCGCTGGAAGCGACTGCCGAAGCGACGCCGTAAGGGTTCTCTCGGCGGTAAAACCCAACCTCACCCCCTCTGCCCCCTCTCCGTAAACGGAGAGGGGGACGGTCACAACCGAGAGGGGTGGCAGTGACAATAACAAGCGTCCCACCGCCCTCAGCCAGTTTGGGCGGTGAACCGAAACGAAGTGGTAAGGCACGAGTGACGATGGTCGATCAAGCAGATGACGTGATGTTGAAGGCGGCAATCGCTGCCGAAGTCAACGAGCTTTCCCCGCACGAAATCGGGACGGCGCTGATAGAACAGTTTGAAATCAACAATCAGAGCGCCCGGCAGCGCAGCAAGCGGATGACGCTGCTGCTGCGCGTCGGCCTGCTGGCCGGATTCCTGATCCTCTGGGAAGTGCTGTCCGGCCCGGTGCTCGATCCGTTTTTCTTCAGTCGGCCATCGGCGATTGCCGAGGCGCTGTGGAAATGGATTCTCGACGGCCAGTTACTCTATCATCTGAGCTTCACCCTTGAAGCGACCATCGCCGGGTATGTACTCGGCGTCACTGCCGGGCTGACGCTGGCGGTGATCTTCGGGTTGTTCTACTTCGCCTATCGCGTTGCCGAGCCGCTGATCCTGATTATCTACTCCGTGCCATCGGTGGCGATTGGCCCGCTGCTGATTATCTGGTTCGGTATCGGCATGATGCCGAAGATTATTCTGGCGGCCTTCTTCGTCTTCTTCGTCGTCTTTATGAACACCATCACCGGTATCCGTAACATCAATAACGCGCTGGTCGAAATTGCGCTGGTCATGGGGGCGTCGAAGCGGGCGATCATTTTCAAGATCATCCTGCCGAGCGCCTTCCCGTACATCATCACCGCGCTGCGAATTACCCTGCCGACGGCGCTGATTGGCGCGGTCATTGGCGAGTTCATCTCCTCGAACCGCGGCATCGCCTACCTGATTATGGCGTCGTCGCTGCGCTTCAGGACGGCGCAGACCTTCGGCGCGCTGCTCGTGCTCGGTCTGGTCGTGATTGTGCTGAACAGCGCCCTGACCCCGCTCGAACGCCGACTGATGCGCTGGCAGCCGAAGCAGATGGAGATCATGCAGTGAACGGGAATACCCCCACCCCCCGCCCGTCTCCCTCAGGGCGAGGGGAGAATACTTTACCTGTCGAGCCGTTGCGGACGGCGGTGGTCGTGGTCGATATTCAGAACGACTTCGTCCACGACGAGGGCAAGGGCGCGAGGATGGGCGGCGACATGACCGAGGCTCAGGCCGCCGTCGTCCAGATCAACCGGCTGATCGAATGTGGCCGCGCGGTCGGCGCGCAGATCATCTACGCGCGGATCGAACACGCGCCTGAAACTGACCGCCCGAACTACCGCGCCCGCTACCTTCAGCGCGGCTTCGACCCGCAGGATTTACTCTGCGCGACCGGCACATGGGGCGCAGACTTCTATGCGCCGCTATTTCAGCCTCAGGGCCGCGAAGCAGTCGTGACAAAATTTGGCTACGACGCCTTTCAGGACACGGCCCTGAACGCCATTCTGGCAAGTCGCGGGATCGAAACGCTGATCGTGACCGGCGTTGTCACCAATCTATGTGTGCAGACGACCGCCGAACATGGCTTCGGCCTCGGCTACACAATTGTCATTCCGCGCGACGCGACCGCCGGGGATGACGACGCAGCGCACGAAGCGGCGCTCCGCAATCTTGGCGCGTATTTCGGCGTCGTGGTCAGCACGGATGAAATTATCGAGGCGTGGGGGAATGCGCCTTAAACCTTCATCCCCGGCCCCTTCGCGGCCTCCGGCTACTCCCGAACGATCAAACGGTTCGGGACGCTCCACCTCAGGGCGAGGGGTGAAAGATAGGTTATCACTGCTAAATGCCGAATCAATTAGGCGCTCGCAATAATTAAAAGACCAGAATCAGGCTTCTTTTTACTCGCTCAGGAAGTATCTGACTCATCCCCAGCGGTTGATTTTCTTCCCCCTCTCCGGGAAAGAGGCCGGGGATGAGGGCAGCTTTGAAAGGATCATAGAGAACGTGACGCAGCAACCACCGATTGAGAAAATTCGCTTCTTCAGCCCGCAAGAATATCAGCGGCGGCTCGACGGCACGCGCAGGCAGATGGCCGCGAAAGGCGTCGATACGCTGCTCGGCTTCAACGCCGAAAATAACGTCTATCTGTGCGGCTACCAGTCCATCGGCTACTCATCGTACCAGTGTCTGATTATCCCGGCGAGCGGCCCGCTGACGCTGCTGGTGCGCGAGATGGAAACCGGCGCAGCGATGTACACCGCCTGGGTGGACGACATCATTTACTACTCTGACCACGAAAACCCGGTTGAGGTGCTGGAGAAAGCGCTGCGCGAGCGCGGCCTCGTCAAAGGCACGATTGGGATGGAATACGACGCGGCCTTTGTCGGCGCGAAGCGGATGCTGGAATTGCAGCATCGCCTCGAAAAAGACGCGCAGGTTATCGATGCATCCGGCACGGTCGAAGAAGTGCGCATGATTAAGTCCGACGAGGAAATTGTCTACTCGCGCAAGGCGTGCGAGACCACCCGCGCCGGGATGCTGGCCGGTCTGGAAGCCACCCGCGCTGGCGTGACCGAGAACCAGATTTCAGCGGCGATGTACGAGGCAGCCGTCAACGCGGGCAGCGTCTATATGTCGTCCGCGCCGATTGTCACGTCCGGGCCGCGCTCCGGCGTCGCTCATACGACCTTCGAGGGGCGCACCGTCGTTCAGGGCGACGTCGTCCTGCTGGAAATGGGCGGCATCGTCAACCGCTACGGCGGCGGGCTGATGCGCTCGGTCGCCATCGGCAGCGTGCCGGACGAAGTCCATCGGATGGCCGCCGTCTGCAAGGAAGCGCTCGAAGCCGGGATGGCGACGATTAAGCCGGGCGTCCCGGCCAGCGTCCCGCACGAAACCGCCGCTGAGATCATCCGCAAGGCGGGCTACGAGGACAATTTCCGCAAGCGTTTCGGCTATTCGTGCGGCGTCAGCTTTCCGCCGGACTGGGGCGAGGGCCACATCATCAGTATGCGCCACGGCGAGGAGCGCCCACTTCAGCCGGGGATGATCTTCCACATGCCGCCCGCGCTGCGTCAGTTCGGCCAGTGGGGAGTTGGCACGAGCGAGACGATTCTGGTCACGCAGTCCGGCTACGACGTGCTGACGCTTGGCGTCTCGCGCGATCTGTTCCTGAAATGACCGGGCTGACGGCCAGCGAGCGCGCCGCGCTCGACGCGCTGGAGTCCGATCCGGTCGTCAGGCTGCTGCAAGACCTGATTCGGATTCCGAGCGTGATCGACGTTCAGCCGGAACAGGCCGTGGCCGAATTCGTCGGCGCGTATCTGCGCGATGTCGGCGCGTCGGTCGTGTTCGAGGAAGTGCTGCCGCAGCGTCCAAATGTCATCGGGCGAATCGGCACGCCCGGCGCGCGGACGCTGCTACTCAACGCGCACATGGACATCGTCCCGCCGGGCAATGGCTGGACGCGCGACCCGTTCGGCGGCGAGCTGATCGACGGCCAGGTCTACGGGCGCGGCGCGACCGACGACAAAGGCCCGCTGGCAGCGATGCTGGCGGCGACGGCAGCGCTGGCAACCAGCGGCGTCCCGCTCAAGGGCGAGCTGGTGATGTGCGCGGTCGTGGACGAGGAAAATTCCAGCCGCGGCTCGAAGCAGCTAATGACCCATCTACAGGGAACGATGGGCATCGTCGGCGAGTCGAGCGGCGGCGACATCATCATCGCCCACAAGGGCAGCCTGCGACCGATGCTCGAAGTCAGCGGACGCGCAGGCCATACCAGCAGGCCGGAAGCGGCGGTCAACGCGATCTCGAAGATGGCGCGGGTGGTGCAGGCCGTGGATGAGTTCCATCTTGAGCTGCGCCAGCGCACTCACCCACTGACCGGCGCAGCCTCATGCGCAATCTCGCGTATCCACGGCGGCGTACAGGATAACG
The DNA here is from genome assembly GCA_964652205.1 of uncultured Anaerolineaceae bacterium. Taxonomy (GTDB): domain Bacteria; phylum Chloroflexota; class Anaerolineae; order Aggregatilineales; family Phototrophicaceae; genus ZC4RG36. The sequence continues at coordinate 34,301 of CAZZAO010000021.1, forward strand.
TCATTCCCGATCAATGCAGCGCCCTGCTCGACCGGCGGATGATCCCCGGCGAGCGCGAGGCCGATGCCATTGCCGAGTTCGAGGCGCTGTTCACCCGCCTGCACGCGGCTGATCCGACGCTCAACGTCAGGATTAGCCATCTCGTGCCGACGACCGGCGGCGCGGCGGAAGTCGCGCCGGACTCAGAAGTTGTCCAGTCTATGCAGTCGGCGGCGCGCGACGTGACGGGCCGCGAGCCGACGCTGACCGGACTCGGCGGGGCGTGCGACATGGTACATCTGGTCAACGCGGGCGTGCCGACCGTTGTCTTTGGCCCCGGCGACGACGATCAGGCGCATCAGCCGGACGAGCGAATTGCCGTTAAGGAACTGGTCGAGGCCGCACGGGTCTACCTGCTGGTGGCGCTGCGGTATTTGACATAAAGCCGCCCTCACCCCCGGCCTCTCTCCCAGTGTATAGACCGGGGAGAGGGGTGCAAGATTGTGTTTGTGGGTTTCGTTATGCTTGCCGTTTGTCCCGCTGGTGGCTGGAAGCCTGCCGGGTGTGAAGCCTCCTCGAAGGGGATGAGGGAGATTGTGACCGAACGGGACTACCAGAGTACAACCCGGCTAAAGCCGGACGCAATTCCGAAATCTACGCTGCTGTAACATGATACGCCCCCTCACCGTATATCTTTCTCCCCTGAGAGAGGGGCCGGGGGTGAGGGCATTGAGGAACTAAAAGGAACGACATATGGCTTACCGTCTCTCGAAACACGCGCCAATTGGGATTTTCGACTCCGGCCCCGGCGGGCTGGCGGTGCTTCAGGAAGTCCGCAAATTCCTGCCGAATGAGGACGTCCTCTACATCGGCGATACCGCCCGCCAGCCTTACGGCCCGCAGCCGCAGGAAACCGTCCGCCGCTACGCCATCGAGTTAACCGGCTATCTGGCGCAGTTGGGCGCAAAGCTGGTGATTATCGGCTGCAACACGGCCAGCGTCGCCGGATGGGAAGCGGCACAGCGCGCCTACCCCGAAATCCCCGTACTGGGCATGTTAGGGCCGGGCGTCCGCGCCGCTCTGTCGGCCACCCGCAGTAAAAAGATCGGCGTCTGGGGAACCGAGCTAACTGCCGAGAGCAAAGCCTACGACAGGATGATCGAAGGCGTCGACTCGTCGGCGCAGGTGACGAGCGTCTCGACGCCGGTGCTGCTGCGTCTGGCCGAAAAAGGCCAGATCGACGACCGTCCGTATCTCAAACAACTCTCAACGCAGTACATGGAGCCGCTCGGCGGCATCGACACGCTGATTCTCGGCTGTACGGACCTGACCTGCGTGCGCGACATCATCGACGAGACGGTTGGCGCAGGCATCACGGTCGTCGATCCGGCGGAAGCGGTCACGCTTGAGGCGAGGCAAATCCTGGCCGACGCGAGCGCCCTCAATCCGGCTGAGAAGGCGGGCGCGTATCAGTTTATGATTACCGGCAGCAATCAGGCCGAGTTCGCGGCGTTCACGGCGCGCTTCCTCAACCTGCCGAGCGTCGAGGTCGAATGGGTCGAGCTGCGAGAAGTCCAATAGCGCAAGGAGCATCAGCGTGAATTTCAAACAGGCAGAGCGGATGGACGACATCCCCTTCTCTGGCATCCGCAAGGTGATGGAACAGGTCGATATACTCAAGGCCCAGGGCCGCACCATTTACCCGTTCTACATCGGTCGCCCCGACTTCGACACGCCGCAGCACATCAAGGACGCGGCGAAAAAGGCGCTCGATGATGGGCTGATCGCCTACACGTCGAACTATGGCCTGCTGGAGCTGCGTCAGGCGATTGCCGCCAAGCTCCAGAAGGAAAACCACTTCACTGCCGACCCGGAAAAAGAGATCATCGTCACCGTCGGCGCGAACGAAGCGGTGCTGATGATTATGGTTGGACTGCTCAATCCCGGCGACGAAGTGTTGATCCCCGACCCGATGTGGCTGCACTACTTCTACTGCGCCGAGCTGGCCGGGGCGAAGGTCGTCAGCGTGCCGTTGAGCGAGAGCGACGGCTACCAGTTGAACCCGGACGACATCGAGCAGCGCATCACGCCGCGCACGAAAATGATCGTCATCAATTCGCCGCATAACCCGACCGGCGTCGTCTACACGCGCGAGACGCTGGAAGCCGTGGCGAACATCGCCGCCAAACACAACCTGTTCGTCGTCTCCGACGAAATCTACGAGCGGATCATTTTCGACGGTCAGGAACACATCAGCATGGCGACCTTCCCGCAGCTCACCGGGCAGGTCATCACCGTCAGCGGCTTCTCCAAGTCCTACGCCATGACAGGCTGGCGGCTCGGCTACGTCGTTGCGCCGCCGGAGATCACGCGCGTGCTGATCCGCGTTCACCAATACACGACCGTCTGCGCAACCTCGTTCGCGCAGGCTGGCGCAACCGCCGCGCTGACCGGGCCGCAGGACAGCATCGATATGATGGTGAGCAAGTTCGACGAGCGCCGTAAGGTCATCATCGACACCTTCGCCAACCTGCCGGGAGCCAGTCTGGTCAAGCCGACCGGCGCGTTCTACGCCTTCCCGAATCTTTCGGCGCTCGACCCAGACTCGGGAGTCATCGCGCAAAAGCTGCTGGCCGCGACGGGCGTTGCGGTTGTGCCGGGAGCCGCTTTCGGCCAGGCTGGCGAAGGTCATGTCCGCGTGGCGTACTCGTGCTCGCTGCAAAATGTCCGGGACGGCATGGCGGCGCTGACCGATTACTGGCTCAAGCAGGTCGTCGGGCATGTCTAGGATTTGACGATGCGAACACTCCGAATCCTCATCAGCGGCTATGGCGGTGTCGGTCGCGCCTTCGCCGCGCTGCTGAACAGCAAGCGCGATCAACTGGCGGCACAGTATGGCCTGTCGCTGCCGCTGGTCGCCGTGGTCACGAGTAAGGGCGCAGCAGTCGCGCCGAAGGGTGAACTGCCGCTCGACGCGCTGCTGGCGCTCGGTCGCAGGGACAGCCCGACGCTGCTCGACGGTTACGGCTCAGGCGCAACCACCGTCGCGCTGATCGAGCGTGATCTCGCCGATGTGCTGATCGAGACGACGCCAACCGACATTCAGACCGGCGAACCGGGGATGACGCACCTGCGGACCGCGCTCGAACGCGGGCTGCACGTCGTCACGGCGACCAAAGGCCCGCTGGTGCTGGCCTTTCCGACGCTGCGGCGGCTGGCCGAGACAAAGGGCGTCGCGCTCAAGTTCAGCTCGGCGACGGCGGCAGCGCTCCCGGCCTTCGATCTCGGCGCGTACTGTCTGGCCGGGACGCGCATCCTCAAGATCGAGGGAACGCTCAACGGGACGACCAACTTCATCCTGACGCGGATGGCGCAGCAAAGCGAAAGCTACGCCGACGCGCTGGCAGAAGCGCAGCGGCGCGGCATCGCCGAGCCAGACCCGACGCTCGATGTCGAAGGCTGGGACTCAGCCAACAAGCTGGTCATCATCGCCAACGCCGTCCTCGGCGCGGATCTGACGCTCGATCAGGTCGGCGTGTCGGGCATCACCGACGTGACCGCCGCCGACCTCAGGGCCGCGACTGCCGACAGCAAGACCCTCAAACTGATCGCCGAAGCGGAAGTCACCGATGGCAGGGTGCGGGCGTCGGTCGGCGTGCGCGCGCTGCCGCTCGATCATCCGCTGGCGCACGTCACTGGCTCAGAGAAGGGCATCACCTACACGACCGACACGATGGACAGGGTCAGCGCTGTCGGTGGCAAGAGCGATCCACGCGCCGCCGCCGCCGCCATGCTCAAGGACGTCATCAATCTGGCGCGCGAAACATCGGCACAACCATTTTCGAGAAGGGAAGGCTTATGACTCATCGAAACGAACTGAAGGGCTTCGTCTGCGCGGTCGTGACGCCGCTCAGGAACGACGCCCCCGATCTGGGCAATTTGCAGCGTCATGTGCAAACGCTGGCAGATGAAGGCTGCGACGGCATCCTGCTGCTCGGCACGACCGGCGAAGGCCCATCGTTCTCGATTGCCGAGCGCGAGGCGATTGTCGAGGCGGCGATGGCCGTCTCCGGCGCGATGCAGATGATGGTCGGTACGGGCTTTCCGAGCCTAACCGACGCCGTTACCTTCACCCGCCGCGCCTTCGAGCTGGGCGCGGATGCCGCCGTGGTCATTCCGCCTTATTACTTCAAGAAGTTCACCGATCAGGGTTTGCTCGACTTCTACAAGAAGCTGTTCGACGAGGCCGTGCCAGACGACGGCTCGCTGCTGGCCTACCACATTCCGCAGGTCAGCGCTGTGCCGATCAGCTACAACCTGCTCGAAAAGATGCTGGCCTATGGCGGCGAGCGCATGGGCGGCATCAAGGACAGCGGCGGCGACCTGAGCTTCGCTCAGGAAATCGTCCGGCGCTTCCCGGAACTGCGAACCTTCGTCGGCACAGACGCGATTCTGCTCGGCGGCTTGCAGGCGGGCGCGGCGGGCTGCATCACGGCAGCCGCCAACGTGCTGGCGCCGCTTGGGGTCGATGTCTATCGCGCGTTCAGGGCGGGCAACGACGCGACCAACCTGCAAAAGCAGTTGAGCGCAATGCGCGCCATTCTCGACCGTTACCAGCCTGCCGCCTCGACGCTCAAGAGTCTGCTGGCGCTGCGCTACGACAGCGACGGCTGGGACGTGCGCCCACCGCTGGAACCGCTCCCGGCAGCCACACGCGCTGAAGTCGTCGCCGCGCTAACCGAGAATCCACTGCCGCCATCGCTCGACTGGCTCAAGCAGGCAGTGTAGGCCGCCCTCAGCCTGAAGCGCTCACTCACTCCCGGCCCCCGGTGATAGCCTGTTCGTCCGGCGGTTCGAGACGCCGCTTTGCGGCGCGAACGAGGCCATACCACTTCGTCTCCCGGTGGGAGAGGGATGAAGCAGACGTTGAGTTCAACGCTCGCCGTTTATTGGGGGTTTTCTAAAAGGATGTCCTTGAAATGGCGACTATATTTTCTTCTACGTCCACTATTGACCTGATTATTCCCTCTCCCCACTTCTTTCTCCCATCTCTCTCCGGGAGAGGGGTGAGGGGTGAGGGTTTAAAGGAGTCCCTGTATGCAACCTGAAACCGTAAAATCATCCGTGCCGGGACTCGAAGTCACCGGCTCGGTGACGCCCGCCTACGAGCGCGTGCTGACGCCGGAAGCGCTGGCCTTCGTCGCCGACCTGCACCGCCGCTTCAACCCGACGCGCGTCGCCCTGCTCAAGGCCCGCGACGCGCGCCAGACCGCGATTGCGCGCGGCGAGAAACCCGACTTTCTGGCGGAGACGGCCTCGATCCGTAACGACAGGACATGGCGGGTCGCGCCGACGCCCGCCGACGCGCAGAATCGCCGCGTCGAGATCACCGGGCCGGTCGAGCGCAAGATGATGATTAACGCCATGAACTCCGGCGCGAACGTGCTGATGGCCGACCTCGAAGACGCGCTCTCGCCGTCGTGGGACAACGTCGTTCAGGGGCAGATCAACCTGATCGACGGCGTGCGCAAGACCATCGAGTTCACCAACCCGGACGGCAAGCAGTATCGGCTCAACGATCATCCCGCCCTGCTGATGGTGCGCCCGCGCGGCTGGCATTTGACTGAGAAGCATGTGCTGATCGACGGCCAGCCGATCTCGGCCAGCCTGTTCGACTTCGGCCTGTACGTCTTTCACAATGCCGCCGAGCAGGTGGCGCGCGGCAGCGGAACCTACTATTACCTGCCGAAGATGGAAAGCCACCGCGAAGCCCGGCTGTGGAACGAGGTCTTTAGCGCCGCCGAGGACACGCTCAGCCTGAAGCGCGGGACGATCCGCGCGACGGTGCTGATCGAGACGATTCTCGCCGCCTTCGAGATGGACGAAATTCTGTACGAGCTGCGCGAGCACGCGCTCGGCCTGAATGCCGGACGCTGGGACTACATCTTCAGCGCAATCAAGAAGTTCCGCGAGACGATGGACGGCGTTTTCCCCGACCGCTCTGCCATCACGATGACCGTCCCCTTCATGCGCGCTTATACCCAGCTTCTGGTCAAGACCTGCCACCAGCGCGGCGCGCACGCCATCGGCGGCATGGCGGCCTTCATTCCGAGCCGCCGCGATCCGCAGATCAACGAAGTGGCGCTCGGTAAAGTCCGCGAGGACAAGCAGCGCGAAGCGAGCGACGGTTTTGATGGTACGTGGGTAGCGCATCCCGACCTTGTGCCGACGGCTAAAGCCAGCTTCGACGAGATACTCGGCGACCGACCGAACCAGAAGGAGCGCCAGCGCGACGACATTCACACGACCGGCGCAGAGCTGATTGACTTCACGATTCCCGGCGGCAAAGTCACCGAGGCGGGCGCGCGCAGCAATATCAACGTCGCCATCCAATATCTGGCGGCGTGGCTCGGCGGCAACGGCGCGGCGGCGATCTTCAACCTGATGGAAGACACGGCGACCGCCGAAATCTCGCGCAGCCAGCTATGGCAGTGGCTCCATCGCGGCGCGGCGCTCGACGATGGGCGGACGTTCACCGCCGACCTGTACGCACAGTTCCGCGCCGAAGAAATCGGCAAGATCACGGCCTACCCGCCAGAGGACGTCGAGCGGGCCGTCGAGCTGCTCGACCAACTGGTGCTGCCCGACAGCTACATTGATTTCCTGACCTACATCGCCTACGACGAACTGCCGTAACGTAATCAGGCCGTCAGCTTCCGGCGCGCTTTCGCCTTATGCGGCGGATTTAACCTCTCCCCCTCTGCCCCCTCCCCGCAAGCAGGGAGGGGGAACGACCACGAGCAAACGCGGCTTCTCTAGAATGGCTGTGGTTCGCAGGGCTGATTCCAGAGCAGCTATAAACGCTTAGACGTGGGTCTTGAGGTGGCGGCGCAGGAAGGCGAGCGTGCGCGTGCGAGCGAGGTCGGCAGCGGCGGCATCGTAGGCTGAAGCTACATCGTCCTCGAAGAACCAGTGTCGCGTTCCGGGATAGGTGTAGAAGGTAACGTCGCGCCCGACCGTGACCAGACTATCGCGCTGGCCGCGAACCTGTTCAGCCGACTCAAAGTCATCATTTTCGGCGAAATGGCCGAGGTAGGCCGCGCGCGTTCTGGCAGCGTCGTAATAGGCTGTCCCCTCGTACCAGGCCGTGCCGTAAAAGACGACCACCGCAGCGACGTGTTCGGGCATTTCTCCCGAAAGCCAGATGGCATGGGATGCGCCAAAAGAGATGCCGAGGACGCCAAGCTCGTGGCTGGTCACGGCCTGATGTTCGCTCAGAAACCGGGCGGCGGCTTTCACCTGCTTCTGAACGGCATCATAGGCGACCGATTGGCTCAGGCTCTCGGCCTCGTCAGGTGTCGTGGCGATCTTGCCGCCAAACAGGTCGGGCGCAAAGGCGACAAATCCTTCACTCGCTAACCAGTCGCACAGCGTCTCGATGAACGGATTCAGCCCCCACCAGGCATGGAGCACCAGCACGCCCCGGCCATATTCGCCCGGCGGCAGCGCGAGAACTCCCTCACCTTTGTCGTCGTCAACCGGAAATTGAACGCGCATGAGATTCCCTTCTCGGTTTGAAACGCCATTAAGGCCGAACGGACGTGCTGGAGAAATGATAACATCGCGTCAAAGTTAGCGCATATCTTGCCTCGGTCACACGGGTGATTTATCAGGCCGCCTGAGCGCTGGCAAAGTCTGAGTTATACTCGTGGCTCCGATCCGCTGCGGAAAAGGAGCGAACATCCATTGACAGGACAATTTGACGGAAAAACCGCTGTCGTGACTGGCGCAGGCAGCGGCATCGGCTACGCGATCTGCCGACAGTTCGCGCTCGACGGAGCCAGCGTCGTCCTCAACGACCTGGACGCGGAACTGGCACAGCAGGCGGCGGACGCGCTCAACGCCGAGTGCGGGCGCGCCGCCGTGCTGCCCTATGCCGGAGATGTCGCCGATGTCGCCTTCGACCGGGTGCTGATCGCGGCGGCGGTTGACCATTTCGGCAGCGTCGATATTACGGTCGCCAATGCGGGAATCACCGTCTTCGGCGCGTTTCTCGACTCCGAGCCAGAAACCTTCGACCGGGCCACGTCGGTCAACCTGCGCGGAACCTATTTCACGGCGCAGGCGGGCGCGCGGGCGATGATCGCTGCCGGTCATGGCGGGCGTATCATCCTGACGTCGTCGGTCGTCGGCGTGCAGGGCGTCCCCAACATGAGTACCTACGGCATGACCAAAGCGGGCATCCGGCAGTTGGCCCGCGTGCTGGCGGTCGAACTGGGGCCGCACGGGATCACGGTCAACGCCGTCGTCCCCGGCGCAACGCTTACCGACCGTACCGCGACCGAGCGCGCTGATTACGCCGGAGACTGGGGCGCGGTCATCCCGACGGGCAAGGTCGGGACGCCAGACGACGTTGCGGCGGCAGCGCTGTTTCTGGCATCGTCCGGCGCGCGGCAGATCAACGGCGTCAGCCTGCTGGTCGACGGCGGTTGGACGGCGCTGAGTCCCGGCCCCAATTAGCGATCAGCGCCGCGCGATCTGGGTGTCATGCTCGCGCGGCAGGTTGTACCAGACCTGATCGAGATAGGCATTCTCTTCGCTGTCGATAACCAGATCAAGACCGTGCAGGCTGTCGGTCAACTGCTCCGGGCGGCTGGCCCCGATGATGGCGCAGGTCACGGCGGGCTGCTGAAGCACCCATGCCAGCGCAACGTGAGTCAGGCTCCGGTCGCGCGGGGCGAAAAACTGCTTGATCGCCTCAACTTCCTCGAAGATGGCGTCTTTCCAGTAGCGCTTGCGGTACAGCTCGCCGCTGTTCGCCAGCGCGAAGCGCGTCCCCTGCTCCAGCCCCTGCCCCTTCTGATAGCGGCCCGTCAACATGCCGCCCGCCAGCGGGTTATAGGCGATCACGCCGACACCCTGCGACTGGCACAGCGGCAGAATTTCGTCCTCGATCATGCGAAACAGGATGTTATAGCGCGGCTGGGCGCACTCATAGCGCGCCAGATTGAACTTGTCGCTCGTCCACAGCGCCTCGGCCAACTGCCACGCCTGATAGTTCGAGCAGCCGAGATAGCGCACCTTGCCGGAAGTCACAAGGTCGTCGAGCGCGCGCAGCGTTTCCTCAATCGGCGTATTCGGATCGGGAAAGTGCGTCTGGTAGAGGTCGATATGATCGGTTTGCAGGCGCTTCAGGCTGGCCTCGCACGCGCTGATGATGTGGCGGCGGCTGAGGCCGACGTCATTCGGGCCAGCCCCCATCGCGCCCGCGCATTTGGTCGCCAGCACAATGCGTTCGCGCGCGCCGCGCTGCCTGAGCCAGTTGCCGACGATCACTTCGGTCGCGCCGACCTTATCCAGACCGCCGCCGAGCGGGTAGACGTCTGCTGTGTCAATGAAGTTGACTCCGGCCTGATCGGCAATATCCATGATGGCAAAGGCGGTCGGCTCGTCCGCCTGATTGCCAAAGGTCATCGTCCCCAGGCAGATTTCGCTAACCTTCAGTCCAGTACGCCCCAGACGCTTGATCTTCATTGGCTCCGCTCCAGATAAAGTCGGTCGCAAAAATGTGAGTATAACTAATCGCGGCGACAGCAGGCGCTAGAGATTTTGCCAGAAGCGCATCAGCGGGCCACTTTCGCCGGAAACCGGGTCGGCAGTCGGCAGCGGCACGCGGCGGATATTCTCCAGCACGCGCGGGCGCTCACCGGGTTTGCCGGTGCGGACATCCCACTTTTCCTGTCCTTTCGGGTACGCGCCGACGACTTTGAAATCATCCGACTGACCGAGGTTACAGTGACCGACTCCCGCCGGAATAATCGCTACGTCTCCCGCACTGAGATCAATCACCGCGCCTGATTGGCCGCCAAACTGCACTTTTACCGTACCGGCTGCGATGCCCAGAACCTCGTGTGAGGTACTGTGGAAGTGATGATAGTCGTAGATGCCATCGACCCAGCTTCCATCCCAGCCGTTACGCGCGAACAGCGCGCGGCAGTCGGATGCTGGCGTGCGCGATCCCGGCAGCGCAGCGGGATAAATCAGCAGCGGCAGCGTGGGATTGTTGGGGATTCTGCCATCGTCGTCGAACAGGAAGGTCTGTATGTCGCCCATCGAATGGCCCTCGCGGATCGAACTCAACCCTCATGTCACGGCCTGCGACTCGGCAGGAGATGTCGGCTGCCCGAAGCGGCGGGCTGCTTCATCCACCGCGCGGGAGTCGATGCGGCTGTCCTGCGCGCGTAAAAAGTCGAGCGCGTCGGCCAGCGATTGAACCACCCGATATTCAAACGGAGCCATCAGCCCGATAACCTGAAGCAGCGTATTCAGCAGCAGGCTGGTGACGCCATAAGCGGGGATATAGCCGAGATCAGGGTGACGCAGGAATGGCGACGCCTCGAAGATTCTGCTGGGCGAAAGCGGATAGTCGGTCATTCTGGTGATGTCGATGATGACGTGAACCGGGGCTTCCCCGGCAGAGATCAGCGCATCGACCTGCTGCCCGCCCGCGCGGACTTCTGACAATGTTACCGTTCCCTCGACGACAACCAGCACAACTCGACGGTCAATTAACGAGCGAACTTCATATGACATCATGCCGACTCGACAGCTCATCAAGCGTTGAGCGCCATTGTAACACGAAACGGAATTGAACACGCGCCAGCAGCCAGCCGGTATCGCAGATCATCGATTTTACAAACCCGGTATATTTTCGTTATACTAAGCGCACAGAGTTATTCGTTCTTTCGGAAAGCTTATTAATGACTGCGATTGGAATTGGCGTTATTGGTCTGGGGCGCATGGGGCAGGTCTACGCCGGTCACGTCGCCCGACATATCGAAAGCGCGCGACTGGTGGCGGTCGCTGACCCGCTTGAGGCGACGGCGCAGCACTTCGCCGCGCAGTTGAACGGCGTTCGCGCCTTCGCCGACTACCGTGAACTGCTGGCACAGCCGGACGTTGGCGCGGTTATCGTCGCCAGCCCGACCAGCACCCATCACGATGTCGTCATCGACGCCGCGCAGGCCGGTAAAGCGATCTTCTGCGAGAAGCCGACTGCCCTGACGCTGGCGGCAACGGACGAAATGATCGCTGCCATCGACCGGGCGGGCGTCGTCTTTCAGGTCGGCTTCATGCGCCGCTTCGACGCGGGTTATGTCGAAGCTAAACGGCAGATTGATGCCGACGTGATCGGTCGCCCGGTGACGATCCGCTCGATTGGCCGCGATCCCTTCCGCACCAGCCTCGAATATGCCAACCCTGCCGTCAGCGGCGGGCTGATCCTCGATATGGGCGTCCACGACTTCGACCTGCTGCGCTGGCTGATGAGCGATGAAGTCGAGCGCGTCTATACGGAAACGGCGGCGCTGGTCTACCCGGAGTTACAGACCGTCGGCGATGTCGATACGGCGATGATTAGCGCGAAATTCATCGGCGGCGGGCTGGGCAACGTCGAAGTCAGCCGCACCGCCGTCTACGGCTACGACATTCAGACTGAGGTCGTCGGCGCGAAAGGCACACTTCAGATCGGCTATCTGCGCGAAACGCCCGTGCTGACCTTGACTAAAGCGGGGGTCAGCCATGACGTCGTCCCCCACTTTCCGCAGCGTTTCGGCCCGGCCTATACCCGGCAGATCGAGCATTTCGCCGAGTGTCTGGCGACCGGCCAAGCGCCGTCAGTGACGGCTGCCGACGCCCGCGCAGCGCTGCAAATCGGCCTTGCGGCCACCCGGTCACAGCATACAGGTCAGGTCGTATTTGTGAAGGATATGAGGTGAAGCAACCGCGCTATGGCCGCAGGGGGAAGCTACCCGGCAGCGAGCGTCATTACGACTATTCCCCGCCCAATCGGGCGTCCGCGAGGTCGATTTCCTCGGATAGACAGCATGAGGAGGTGATACCAGCGATCCTTTGCACAGACCTTTGCTCGGCTTCAGTCCTTTAGTCTTAAATGGAGTTGTTTATGTCCCGCATGACTCGAATCCTCCTGATGGTTTCCGTCCTCGTCGCTACGGTCATCGGCCTGAGTTCCGCGACTGTCGCGCAGGATAAGCGTCCTTATCGAATCGTCGTCGTCACTCACGGTCAGGCATCCGACCCGTTCTGGTCGGTCGTCAAGCGGGGCGTCGATCAGGCGGCGATTGATGAGCGCGTCACGGTTGAGTATCAGGCTCCCAGCACGTTCGACATGGTCGCCATGTCACAGTTGATTGACGCCGCCGTGGCGTCCAAGCCCGACGGGCTGGTTGTCTCGCTGCCGGACGCCGACGCGCTTGGCCCGTCGATCACCAAAGCGGTTCAGGCTGGCATCCCCGTCATCACCATCAATTCCGGCAGCGACGCGGCTCAGAAGCTCGGCGCGCTGGCCCACATCGGCCAGACGGAATACGATGCCGGTAAGGGCGCAGGCGAGCGCATGGCCGCTGCTGGCGTCAAGAATGCCCTGTGCGTCAATCAGGAAGTTGGCAACGTCGGCCTCGACCAGCGCTGCCAGGGCTTCGCTGATGGCCTCGGCTCCAGCGCGAAATCGACTGTTCTGGCCGTCGATCTGGCCGACCCAACCGGCTCACAGGGCAAGATTTCCGCCGCCCTGAGCGCTGACAGCACGATTGACGGCGTCCTGACGCTCGGCCCGACCGGCGCGTCACCCGCGCTGGCCGCGCTGACCGCCGATGGTCTGCTCGGCAAAGTGCCGCTGGCGACCTTCGACCTGTCGCCGGATGTGCTGGCCGCTGTCCGCGATGGCAACATGATGTTCGCCATCGACCAGCAGCAGTACATGCAGGGCTACCTGCCCATCGTCTATCTGACGCTGTATCTTGAAAACCTCAACACGCCCGGCCAGTTCCTGATTCCGACTGGCCCCGGTTTCGTCACCAAAGACAATGCCGCGAAGGTCATCGACCTGTCGAAGGCCGGCACGCGCTAGGCACCGTCCTATACGCATAAAGTCGGGCGACGTTGATGCTGGTAACAACCGCATGTGGTAATCCAACCCCTCCCCCTTCCCCCTCCCCGCAAGCGGAGAGGGGGAAGGGTTACGAGCAGTTACCGTTTGGAGCAGTTACCACATTATTTTGTTCATCGGCAAACGCGCCGCCTGACTCGTCGATCACCCCGATCAAGCTTGTGGAATAGGCTCCTATGACCTCAACACGGATCGAAACGCCGCCCGCCAGCGATGAGCGAGTGCGGCGCGAAAGTCACCTGCGCAAGCTGCTGCGGCGGCCTGAGCTAGGCGCGCTCGGCGGCGCAATTCTCGTCTGGCTGGTGTTTGCTCTGCTGGCGGGATCGAAGGGCTTCCTGACGCTGCGCGGCGCGGCCAACTATCTCCAGGTGGCGGCGGAGCTAGGCATCCTCGGCGTGGCGGTGTCCCTGCTGATGATCGGCGGCGAGTTCGACCTGTCGATTGGCTCGCTGATCGGCGCGTCGGGCATGATTACCGTCATCCTGAGCGTGGAGTTCGGGATCAATATCTGGCTCGCCATCGGCCTCTCGCTGCTCATCTCGCTGGTCATCGGCGCGCTCAACGGCATTCTAGTCGTGCGGACAAAACTGCCCTCATTCATTATCACGCTGGCGTCGCTGTTCATCATTCGTGGCGCGACCATCGGCCTGACGCGGCTGATTACCGGGCGCACGCAGGTCGGCGGCCTCAAGGACGTGGCTGGCTTCGACGCGGCCAAAGCGCTGTTCGCCAGCACCCTGCCGATCCCCGATACCACGGCCCGCGCTGGCGTGATGGCCGAGTTCCCGATCTCGATTCTGTGGTGGCTGCTGCTGGCCGCGCTGGCGACCTATGTGCTGCTGCGGACACGCCCCGGCAACTGGATTTTTGGCCTCGGCGGCGACCCCAACGCCGCGCAGAATGTCGGTGTCCCGGTCAACCGAATGAAGATTTTCCTGTTCATGGCGACGGCTTTCGCCGCGTGGCTGGTGGCGACCATTCAGGTGCTGACGGTCGGCAGCGCCGACACACTGCGCGGCCAGCAGCGCGAGTTCTACGCCATCATCGCCGTCGTCATCGGCGGGACGCTGCTGACAGGCGGCTACGGCTCGGCGATTGGCGCGGTCTTCGGCGCGCTGATCTTCGGTATCGTCCAGCAGGGGATCGTCTTTACCGGCGTCGATTCCGACTGGTTTCAGGTTTTCCTCGGCGGGATGCTGATTGTCGCCGTGCTGGTCAACAACTACATTCGCAAGCGCGCATCAGAGGCAAAATAGGCGATGGCCGAAACTTCCACCCGGACGCCGCTGCTCGACGCCCAACACATCACGAAATATTACGGCTCGGTGATCTCGCTCAACGATGTCTCGCTGGCGCTCTATCCCGGCGAGGTGCTGTGCCTGCTCGGCGACAATGGCGCGGGTAAATCGACGCTGATTAAGATTCTGTCCGGTGTCATCAGGCCGGATCAGGGCGCGTATCTGGTCGAAGGCCAGCCAGTGCATTTCACGTCGGCGCGTGAGGCGCTCGACCACGGCATCGCCACCGTCTATCAGGACCTGGCGATGATCCCGCTGATGAGTATTGTCCGCAACTTCTTCCTCGGCTCCGAGCCGACGGTGGGACACGGGCTGTTCCGGCGCTTCGACCTCAGGCACGCCAGCGAGATCGTGCGCGCCGAGATGGAGAAAATGGGAATCGACATCCGCGACCCGGAACAGGCCGTCGGCACGCTGTCAGGCGGTGAGCGGCAGTCGGTCGCCATTGCCCGCGCGGTCTACTTCGGCGCGAAGGTGCTGATCCTCGATGAACCGACATCGGCGCTCGGCGTCAAGCAGGCTGGCGTGGTGCTGCGCTACATCGCCCAGGCGCGGGCGCGCGGCATCGCAGTCATCTTCATCACTCACAACTCGCATCACGCCTACCCGATTGGCGACCGCTTCACAATTCTCAAGCGTGGCCGCGTGATGGGAACCTACACCAAGCAGGAAATCAGGCACGATGAGCTGGTCTACATGATGTCCGGCGGCGAAGAGCTGGAAAAGATCGAGCACGAGCTGCGCGCGTTCGACGATCAGCAGATGGCAGCGCTGGCCGACGCCATCCACGAAGAAGACGTATAACGATCCCTCACCGCCGGTGGAAGCAGATAGGTCTCCCCTGTGTTAAAAAGCTTCTGACGAAGCCGCTTTGATTCGCAGCTATCCGCCGCAAGTCGGATGACAGAGCAAAACGAACGGGCTATCCTCTCTGTCATCGTCAATGATAGAGCGCCGGGAAGTTCGAGCTATGGTTTCCGATGTCCTCAATGGCAAGCGCAAGGTCTACCGCGTAGCATCGCCGCTCAAGCTGTTGACGCCCGCTATTCTGGCGCTTGCCTTCACCTTCGTCCTGCTAGCGGTAGTCGTGGACAAGGACGAGCGGGTCATTTTGCCCTACCTCGCCCTGATCTTCGTGATCGTCCTCGGCATCG
>CAZZAO010000022.1:0-8190 GCA_964652205.1 uncultured Anaerolineaceae bacterium
CGGTGCTGACGCCGCAGGAAGCCGAGGGCCTGTTCGACATCATGCGCACGCTTCAGGAGCGCGGCGTCAGCCTGATCTTCATCAGCCACAAGCTCAAGGAAGTGCTGGAAATCTGCACGACCATTACCGTCCTTCGCGGCGGCAAAGTCGTCGGTCATGCCGATCCCGGTCTGGCGACGCAGGAATCGCTGGCGGCGATGATGGTCGGGCGCGAGGTGCTGCTGCGGGTCGAGAAAGGCCCGGCGCATCCCGGCGAGCCGGTGCTGGTCATCAATGACCTGAACGTTGACGACGACCGTCGCCTGAGGGCGGTCAGGAACCTCTCCCTTGAAGTCCGGGCCGGGGAAATCCTCGGTATCGCGGGCGTCCAGGGGAACGGCCAGACCGAGCTGGTCGAGGCGGTGACGCGGTTGCGACCGATTGTCAGCGGCCATGTCAGCATCAACGGCTTCGATGTCACCCACGCCGCGCCGCGCACGGTGACGGAAATCGGCGTCGGCCATGTGCCGGAAGACCGCCAGAAGAACGGCATGGTTGCCACGTTTCCGGTCAAGGACAATCTTGCGCTCCAGCAATACTATCTGGGGCCGTTCGCAATCGGTATCCTGACCAACGAAAAGGCCATCGAGGAGCAGGCGCGGCGGCTGGTCAGAGAGTATGACGTGCGCACTCCCGACATTTTCACCGCCATCAGTAAGCTGTCCGGCGGCAACCAGCAGAAAGCCATCGTCGCCCGCGAGTTCTCACGGCAGGATCATCTGCTGATCGCGGCGCAGCCAACCCGCGGCCTCGATGTCGGCTCGATTGAGTTCATTCACAAACAGATCGTCCGAATGCGCGATGCCGGAACTGCCGTGCTGCTGGTCTCCGCCGAGCTGGACGAAATTCTGTCGCTGTCCGACCGGGTCGCGGTCATGTATGCCGGGGAGATTATCGACGTGCTGCCGATTGAGGAAGCGACCCGCGAACACGTCGGCCTGCTGATGGCGGGTGTCAAGTCAAAGGCGGCCCTGCATGGCTGAACAGGCAACCCTCGCCGCGCCCGCGCCGGGATCGCCGGGCGCTTTTACGCCGGTCGCGCGGCTCTGGCAGCGCATCTCGCCCTCGCTGGTGCCGATTCTGGCGGTGCTGACGGCGCTCATTATTACGGTTCCGTTCATGATCGTGACCGGCGGGCAGGGCGATTTTGGCCGTGGGCTGAACATCGCCGGGACGGCCTACAGCGCGCTGATCGAAGGCTCGCTCGGCTTCGTCGTTAACGATATGCTGAGTCCCGATAATCTGGCGCAGGTGCAGCAACTGGCCTCGCAGGGCTTGTCGCAGGCAGACCTGCGCTCGGTGGCGCGTGACGTCGGCGATCTGGCCTCGGTGCCGAATTCGGCGGACGTCAGCCGCTGGGGCGCGCTCTACAGCCGCTACAGCAGCCTGACCGATCAGCAGATCGACGACCTGGGCGCGCGTATCCCCGATATTGCCGCGATTGGTATCAACACGCTGACGGCGATGAAACCGCTGGTGGATGATCTGGCCGGGCAGGATCGAACGACCGTGACTGAGCTGGCGCGCAGCGCGTCACTGTCGTCGCTCAATCGGGCTGACCGCGACGCGCTCAACGCGCTGTCGCCGGTGGCCGCTAACCTGAGCGACGCCGACCTGCTGACCTACATCAAGATCGTCAATCAACAGGGCATTGTCAGGCTCAGCCGCATCGAAACGCAGGTCGATGTGCTGACGCAGAATAACCTCGACCCGACCTCGCAGGACGCGCAGGCCCTCGCGGCGATAGCGGCGGTGCAGGGCGGCAGCGAGGCGGCCCGCGAGCTGGCGCAGACGGCGCAGCGCCTCGCTGCCGCCGGCGTGACCAATCCAGCCGCGCTGTCGGAGCAGCTCAACCTGACGCGCACGCTGTATACGCAGGGCCTTCTGACCAATCCCGACGTCGGTCAGGCGATCAGCCAGGAACTGCCGGTCGCCGAGCAGAACAACCTGCTCGTCCGCCGCCCCGCGCCGGAACTGCTGCTGCTGGCGAAAGCGTCCAGCGCGAACGGCACGATTGACGATGCGAACGGCAGGCCGCAGGTGGTTTACCAGCGGCTCGGCGACTCGGTGCTGCTGTTTTACCCGGCCAATCTGGAAACGATGCTCGTCCGCGCGATCCCGTTCATCATCGCCGGTCTGGCCGTCGCGCTCGGTTTTAAAGGCGGCCTGTTCAACATCGGCGCGGAAGGGCAGGTTTACGTCGGCGCGATCCTCGCCACCTGGGTCGGCTACTCGCCGATCTTCAGCAGCCTGCCAATTGGCATTCGCCTGCCGCTGGTGATCGTGGCCGGTATCCTCGGCGGCGCGTTCTGGGGCGCGATACCGGGCCTGCTGCGCGCTTTCACCGGGGCGCACGAAGTCATCACGACGATCATGCTCAACTACGTCGCCATCCTGCTGGTTGACTGGCTGATTAAATCAACCAGCCCGATCATTCTGGCCGACCCGAATGCCAGCACGCCGCGCACGCCGTTTCTGGCCGAGGCGTCGATTTTGCCGCGCTTCAACACCATTCCGCCGTGGTTGATAATTGCCGCCGGAATCGTCGTTGCGCTGCTGGGGCTGTGGTCGCGGCGTGAGCGGATCGCCGGCATCCGCTCCATCGTCCGCCCGATCATCAATGGCCTGCTGGTGGCGCTCGGCGGCCTGTTCCTGCTCTGGACATCGACGCAGGGCAAGCTGCACGTCGGCCTGCTGCTGATGCTGGCCGCCGTCTGGTTTACCGACTGGTTCCTGAACAAGACGACGCTCGGCTTCGAGCTGCGGACGGTCGGCGCGAACCCGGATGCGGCGCGCTACGCGGGAATGAGCGTGCGCCGCAACATCATTCTGGCGATGACCCTGAGCGGCGCGCTGGCCGGGCTGGCCGGAATCATCGAGATTACCGGCGTCAACTTCGTCATGCAGCCGCTGTTCTTCTCCGGCCTCGGCTTCGATGCCATTGCTGTCGCGCTGCTGGCGCGCACCAACCCGCGC
Source organism: uncultured Anaerolineaceae bacterium (assembly GCA_964652205.1). Lineage (GTDB taxonomy): Bacteria > Chloroflexota > Anaerolineae > Aggregatilineales > Phototrophicaceae > ZC4RG36. The sequence continues at coordinate 3,016 of CAZZAO010000022.1, forward strand.
AATATGATCGCGGCGGGCGTGTTGTGGGGCGCGCTGCTGGCGGGCGCGGGGCTGATGCAGGTGCGCGCCGACATTTCCATCGACCTGGTTAAGATCATTCAGGCGCTCATCATCATGTTCATCGCCGCCGATGCCATCATCCGCTACGTCTGGCGCGTGCCGAAGCCGTCCGAGAAGGCGGTTGCGACCTTCTCGAAAGGCTGGGGCAGCTAGCATGAGATTAACCTCACTCCCTGCCCCCCTTTCCGCAAGCAGAGTGTATAGACTGGGGGGAACGGTCACATCTATCGGTCGTAACCTTACGATCAGAGCTGTTGGCCGAACAGGTATGATGCATCACGGCCCTGCGAAATGCCGCTCTGCGATGGATAGGGCGCTTACCCTGCGAGAACCCGTATGGCAACCATGACCCCGACCGCGAACGCCGCGCCTGTCGAGACGTGGCGCGACCGCATCAAAGTGACACGCAAGGGCATTTTTGCCTTCCTGTTCCTGCTGTCGTCGCTGCTGCTGTTCTTTCAGGCCCCACAGGCGATGACCTCGGCGACGATCACCCGGCTGACCTTTGGCGCGGGACTGCCGGAGCTGGCGCTGCCGACGCTCAGTTATACGCTGGTGGTGGCGGCGCTCTATTTCATCGGCGGCGTGCTCGGTCTCGTGCCGGTGCATCCGCGTTTTCGGCGGCTCGTCAATGTGCTGCTGATCCTCGACGGCATCCTGATTATCCCGACGGTGCTGATTATCGCGGCGGCGAACAACAGCACCAACGTCACCGTCATGCTTCAGGTCAGCGTCCGGCTGGCGACGCCCGTCGCGCTCGGCGCGATGGCCGGTATCTGGTGCGAGCGCTCCGGCGTCGTCAACATCGCTATCGAAGGCATGATGCTGACCGGCGCGTGTTTCGGCTTCGTCGCCGCGACGCTCCTTTCGAGCAGCCTGCCGAGTGACGCCGCGCTGGTCGTCGGCGTCGGCGTGGCGGTGCTGTCGGGCGGCATCATCGCGCTGCTTCATGCCTGGCTCTCGATCACGTTCAAGACCGACCAGATCGTGAGCGGTACGGTCATCAACATTCTGGCGGCGGGCATCACCAGCTTCATCCGCCGCGAGGTGCTGTTCTCGTCACAGGCCGGACATCAGACGCTTCAGTCGATCCGCATTCCAGTGCTGGCCGATATTCCCGTGATCGGCGAAGTGCTGTTCAACGGACGCCCGATTTTCTACTCGATGTTCATCATCCTGATCGTGACTCACGTCGTGCTGTTCTACACGCGCTGGGGCCTGCGGACGCGCGCGGTCGGTGAAAATCCGCACGCGGCGGATACGCTCGGCATCGACGTGGCGCGCAACCGCTGGATCAACGTCTTCATCGGCGGGCTGATCGCCGGGCTGGCGGGCGCGTGGTTCTCACTGGAGACGACCGGCAACTTTGACGACAATATGACCGGCGGGCGCGGCTTTATCGCGCTGGCGGCGGTCATCTTCGGCAAATGGGACCCGATTGGCGCGTTCTCCGGGGCGCTGCTGTTCGGCTTCTCCGACGCGCTCGGCCAGCGCTTCCAGTTCCTCGGCGTGCCGATTCCGGCGCAATTTTTGCAGATGGTTCCGTACATCATCACCATGATCGTGCTGGCCGGTCTGGTCGGTCGAGCGATTGCTCCGAAGGCGGACGGCGTGCCGTATGATAAGGGCGAGAGCTGACGAAGCCGGAACAGAAGAGTCGAGCGCGTAAAATTATTTTGATAGCACCTGATGTCATCTCGATGCCACTCAGATACGAAATCTGAGAAATGACGATAGAACTCACGAATGCCTATTCTTCACGTTCAGCCAGGACTTCGAGGAATTGATTGGCAGTAAGGATCGGAATCGAACGGTAAGTTCCTAACACGAGCAAATCCTTGTCACCCGAAACAATATAGTCGGCGTTGCTGCCAATGGCACATGCGAGTACGGCTGTGTCATCTGGGTCTCGAACAACATCCGCAGGGATGGGAAAGGGTATGGCAACTTCTGAAACAGTTATGATTTCTTCGATGAGTTCATCAGGAGTCTTATCCAAAATCCGCCGTAAATCCTCGAATTTGCCGCGTGAAACCACTTCACGAAGCTGTTTTAGCAAGACTTCTGACATGACTGGAATAAATAATCGATCACTGCTGCGAGATAAACCGCTCGTGGAGTCCCCTTCCAGAAGATGCCGGAAACGAAGGTGTTGATATCGACGACTGCGCGAATCATGTGTGGCTAAGATTGGCTGTGGTTTTTTTCTCCGCGCGGTAAGCCTTGATTTCAGCCTCGATCTCTTCCGGGGTCGGTTTGATTTCATCGGGAAGCGCATCAATTTCAGCTACGAGCGCGCGCATCCTTTGCCCCGTCTCTTTGCGTCGGATTTCCTTTTCGAGCGCCGCAATGATCGGCTCGGTCTGGGCTTCAACGTCAATGCCGAGCGCTCGCGCTCTTTCTATCAGGGCTTCGGGTAGCCTGAAGGTAATTTCAAGATTGCTCATCGTTCCACCTCAGGACAGATTACTCACAGTCTAGCATAAACTACGGTGGGATCGTGGCCGGTTTATCTTGTTCCTATTGCAACTGCGATGACAGCAGCACGCGGCCCGTGCCTTCAAGCTGGTAGCCGCCGATGCTGGCCGGGATGAGCGCCGACCGTCCGGCGGTCAGGTCGAATGGCGCGGCGTCCGGCGCGACCACGGCAACGCGGCCCTCGATGCAGGTCAGCGTGTGGAAGCGCCGCCCAACGGTGTCGAGTTCGAGCGTTGTCCCGTTGACGGCGTTGAGCTGATAGAGCCAGGTGATGAAGAACGGTGTCTCGACCACGCGGACGCGCTGCGTCTGGTCGTCAGCCGTATGTTGAATCGTCGGCAGCGTTGTCGTGTTGGCGACCGTCATACTCTTATCGACGTGCAGCTCGCGCGGGCTGCCATCCAGCCCGATGCGACCCCAGTCGTACAGTCGGTAGGTGGTGTCGGATGACTGCTGAATTTCGTAGATCAGCAGGCCGGGGCCGAGCGCGTGAATCGTCCCGGCAGGGATCGAAAGCACGTCCCCCGCCGTCACCGTCTCGTAGACCAGCACGCCTTCAAGCTGATTGGCCGCAATCGCCGCGCTGATGGCGGCTGGTGTGGTTCCCGGAACGACGCCGATCACCAGCCGCGCCCCCGGTTGCGCCGCGATGACGTACCACGCCTCGGATTTTCCGCGCGGCTCCTGTTCGAGCAGCCGCGCCTGTTCGTCGTTCGGGTGAACCTGCACCGAGAGCCAGTCGGAAGCGTCGAGCAGCTTGACCAGCAGCGGCAGCCCTTCGGCGGGGTTGTTGCCGTCGCCGAGCAGCGCCTGACCGTAGTCGGCGGCCAGTTCGCCGAGCCTGCGCCCCGCCAGCGGCCCATTGACGACCGTAACGCTGTCATGGACTTCCCACGACTCGCCGTAAGGCTCGCCGGTCGGCAGCGGCTTGCTCATCACCTGCTCAAGCTGGCGTCCGCCCCAGACTTTGACGTGCAGCGCCGCCTTGAGCAGCAGCGGATAGAGATTGGCTTGCGACACGGCGTTCTCCTTCCGGTCGATAACCGAAATTATAACGCTGTCTCCGCCGAAACGCGCTCAGTACGCGATCAACTTCGCCCCTCTCTCACCGGAGACGGCGTGACTGGGGTGAGGGCCTTTACCCTTCGACGGCCCCTTTTTTCTCGATATAGGCGGACAGCGTGCGGCTGGCCGAATCGAGGTGTTCTTCAAGGATCGTCAGCGCCTCGGCGGCGTCCTGCCGTCGGCAGGCTGCGACCAGCAGGCGGTGCTGCTCCTGTGAAATCTGCTGGCGCTTCATCGGCGCGAGGTAGATGCGCATGTAGCGGTCAACGTTGCCATGCAGTCCCTTGACCATCGCCAGCATCCGCTGCCGTCCGGCGGGCGCATAGAGGGCCAGATGAAAAGCCCAGTTCAACTGGCTCCAGCGCGTCGGCTCGTGTTCCTGGTCAATCTGGTCGAGGATGGCGTTCGCTTCCTCGAAGGTGTCCTCGGTCATTTTCGGCAGGGCGATCCGCAGCAGCCGTGTCTCGATGGCGATCCGCATATCGTAGATTTCGCGCACTTCGTCGGCGGACAGGACGACAACCAGCGCGCCGCGATGCGGATAGATGACGACGAAGCCTTCGGATTCAAGCTGGCGCAGCGCCTCGCGCACGGGCATTCGGCTGACGCCAAGCTGCGCGGCCAGGTCTTCCTGCCGCAGCGATTCCCCGCTCGGAAAAGCGCCGCGTAAGATGGCATCACGAATGCGGTTCGCCACCTGATTGGCTAAGGTGCGGCTTTCCTCAATCGTTTCGAGGGGCGCTTTGCTCGCTGCCATAATGCTCCTGACGCTCTTCCTGTCGCCTCGCTGACTCTGATTGTAGTGTATTTTTGCCTTTGCCGAAACGTATCATGTATAATGGATACAATATCCACCTGAGGACAGCCTATGACGTCAGCGCAGTTTGAAGTCCACGACCCGGCCATTCTTGCCCACGCGCGCGCCGTACTCGATGCCTGCCAGCAGCCGGGTGATATGCAGCAGGCCGTTCTCGACGCCGTCAAACGTAACGAGGACTGGCGCGGCAGGCAGTGCGTCAACCTGCTCGCGCCTGAAGCGCCGACCAGCCCGACTGTCCGCGCGCTGCTGGCATCCGAAATCGGCACGCGGGCGGCGGAAGGTCATATTGGCGCGGTGCAGCGCTGGTTCGCCGGGACAAAGTATATCGACGAGGTCGAGGCGCTGTGCGTCGAGCTGCTCAAGCAGGCCTTCCGCAGCCGCTACGCCGACCACCGGCTGATGGGCAGTATGCTCGGCAATATGGCCGTCTATTACGCGCTGGCCGAGCCGGGCGATGTCGTCATGACAGTAGCGCAGCCCTTCGGTGGACATTCGAGCAATCGCGTCGATGGCCCGGCGGGACAGCGCGGCCTGAAGATCGTCGATCTTCCGTTCGACCCGGTCGAGTTAGCCGTCGATCTTGATTTGTTCCGCAAGCTGGCTCCGCTGGTCCGTCCGAAGCTCGTCACGCTCGGTCTGTCGATGACGCTGTTCCCCCAGCCGGTGCGCGAGATCAGGGAGATTGTGGCCGAGTGGGGCGGGCGGGTCTTCTTCGACGGCGCGCATCAGGCCGGGCTGATCGCGGGCGGGCA
>CAZZAO010000022.1:8200-49398 GCA_964652205.1 uncultured Anaerolineaceae bacterium
GGTTTCATCTATCGCGGATTCGCGGCAGTGATGGCTCCGGAATTTTCGGAATCGCTCACCCAAACTACCTGCGTATCATGTGGCAAATGCATCGACGTGTGCACGGGCGGGCAGTTTCAGGCCCCGCTGGCCGAAGGCGCGGATGTGCTGACTGGCTCGGCAGGCAAGACCTTCGGCGGCCCGCAGAGCGGCATGATCCTCTGGAACGACCCGGCGCTGACCGAGCCAATCACCCACGCGATTTTCCCGGTGCTGGCGGCGACGCATCAGGTTAACCGCGTCGCGGCGCTGGCGGTCGCGGCGGCGGAGATGATCGCCTTCGGCAGCGACTTTATGGCGCAGATCGTCCGTAACGCGCAGGCGCTGGCTGCCGCGCTCGACCGGCGCGGCGTGCCGGTGCTGGGCAAGCACAAAGGCTACACGACCACGCATCAGGTCATCGGCGATATGCGCGGCTTTGACGGCGGGCTGGCTTCTGCCGGGCTGCTGGCGCGGGCGAACCTGATTACCAACAAAAACCTGCTGCCGAGCGACGGCCCGCAGGACTGGGATCGCCCCGGCGGCCTGCGGATGGGAACTATTGAGGTGACGCGGCTCGGCATGAAAGAGGCCCAGATGGATCAGATCGCCGGGTTCATCGCTCGCGTGCTGGTCGAGCAGGAATCGCCCGAAAGCGTGCTCGAAGACGTGGTCGATTTCCGCGAGCCGTACCAGACCCTGTACTACTGCTTCGATCACGGGCTGCCTGTGTAGGCTGCTCAGAAATTTCGGGCCGGATGACGAAAGTTAACAATTTAACCCGGTAAATCGAAATGGTTTGGGCGCGATTAGTCGCGCCCCTACGGAAAAAATGAGGTCGCGCAACGGCGACCTCACCGATTTGCAGACGATTTCAACGAGGACTGTGATGGACGCGATAATTGACCCCCCGATTTATTCGCTGCCTGCCGAGGAACTGGAGACGCTGGAAGCCGTTCAGCAGCGTATCCTCTGGCTGACCACGCTCATGATCCACCATGCCAACAACGTCCGTCCCAACCACGACGGAACGAAGGTCGGCGGGCATCAGGCATCGTCGGCCTCGGTCGTGACGATCCTGACCGCCCTTTATTTCCACCTGCTCCGCGCCGACGACCGGCTGTCGATCAAGCCGCACGCTTCGCCAGCTTTTCACGCCATCCAGTATCTGCTCGGCCAACTGCCGCGTGAATATCTGACGACGCTGCGCGAATATAAGGGCCTGCAAGCCTATCCGAGCCGCACCAAAGACCCCGCCCGCGTCGATTTCTCAACCGGCTCAGTCGGGCTGGGGGCGGTCGCTCCGGCCTTCACCGCGCTGGTCGATAAGTATTCCAAAGCGCACTTCGGCGACACCACGCCGCGCCGCTTCATCGCCCTGATCGGCGATGCCGAGATGGACGAGGGCAACGTCTGGGAAGCGATCCTCGACGAAGCGCTGACTGGCCTCGATAACCTGCTCTGGATTGTCGATTTGAATCGCCAGAGCCTCGACCGCGTTGTGCCGGGCATTCGTGCCGCGCGGCTGAAGAAATTGTTTGTTAGCAACGGCTGGAATGTCTTTGAGGCCAAGTTCGGGCGTAAATTGCAGGCGCTGTTCGCTCGCCCCGGCGGCGAGGCGCTGCGCCGCTGCATTGACGAGATGAGCAACGAGGAGTATCAGTCCTTGATCGGCGCGCCGGGTGACGCGGTGCGCCAGCGCCTGACGCGCGATAACCCGGAGATCGCCGCGGTGATCGCCGATGTGCCGGACGAGGCGCTGCCATCGACGCTGGCGAACCTCGGCGGTCACGACCTGTCTGAACTCATCAGCGTGCTGGAGAAGGCGACGCAGCCGAGCGACCAGCCGTCGATTGTCTTTGCCTACACCATCAAGGGCTGGGGTCTGCCGATGGCGGGTAACCCGCTCAACCACTCGATGCTGCTCAATAACGAGCAGATCGAGGAACTGCGCGAATCGTTCGGCATCGACAAGGACGCCGAATGGGACGCCCTCGATCCTGAGTCGCCGGAAGGGCGGCTGTGCCGCGAGACAGCGGCGCGGCTCTATCCGAGCATGAAGCATCTGCCCGAACTGCCGTCGGTCTCGATTGTGCCGGAGACGTTATCGGTGGCAATTCCGGCTCATGGAACCAGCACGCAGGACGCTTTCGGGCGGCTGTTGTTCCGCATGGCCGACCTGCCAGAACTGCGGGCGCGGCTCGTCACCAGTTCGCCCGACGTCTCGGTTTCGACCAATCTGGCCGGGTGGATCAACAAGACCGGCAGCTTCCACATGGAGCCGCAGTCCGACTTCGACGCGGGCGCGGCGCGCTTGCTGAAGTGGAATCGCGGCCCGCACGGGCAGCATATCGAACTCGGCATCTCAGAGATGAACCTGTTTGTGCTGCTCGGCATGTTCGGTCTGTCGGCGGAGTTGTGCGGCCAACTGACGATCCCGATTGGCACTGTCTACGATCCGTTCGTCTGCCGTGGCCTCGACGCGCTGATCTACGCCATCTATTCCGGCGCGAAGTTTATTTTCGCCGGGACGCCCGCCGGCATCTCGCTTTCGCCAGAGGGCGGCGCGCATCAATCCTCGATCACGCCGTCGATTGGCGCGGAACTGCCGAATCTGCGCTCGTATGAGCCGGGATTCGCCCGCGAGCTGGAATGGATTTTGCTCGACTCGATTCGGGAGTGCTTCGACCGCGTTGACGGTCAGGCGACCTATCTGCGCCTGACGACCAAGCCGGTCGATCAGAACCTGCTCGACCCGGCGCTGACGCGGCTGGGGGAAGCTGAGCTGCGCCGTCAGGTGCTGGCGGGCGGTTATCGCCTGCGCGAGTGGCGCGAAGGCGGGGCGCAGATCGACTCGCGCGCGGTTGTGCAGATTGCCGCGTCAGGCGCGATGCTGCCAGAAGCCTGCGCGGCGGCGGCGGCGCTCTGGGACGAAGGCGTGGCGGCCAACGTCCTCAACCTGACCAGCCCGCGCCGCCTGTACGAGACATGGCAGGCCAGCCTGCGCCAGCCGTCGGCCTCAACTTTCGACTGGCTGATCGCGCCGCCAGAGCGACACGCGCCGATGGTCACGCTGCTCGATGGCGCGTCCCATTCGCTGGCATGGCTCGGCAGCGTCTTCGGCGCGCCGGTCTACCCGCTCGGCGTCGATCAGTTCGGCCAGTCAGGGGCGCGCGGCGACCTGTATCGCCACTTCCGGCTCGACGTCGACTCGATTGTCGAGGCGGCCTTTGAGGCGCTCGACATGGCCGACGCGGCGCGGGGATGAGGGGTGTCGGTTGTGGCTGAGGTCATCGGACGGTTTCCCTGTCTTCCGTCGGGGCGCGATTTTCCGCGTCCGCGCGCCGGAAACCTTCTCAAACGGCTTATCCATCCCCGACATGCCATCATCGCGCCTCACGGCATGATATAAAAACGGGCGGGCTGATCCCTGGGGTCAGCCCGCCCGTTGTACCTGTTCGGATGCACGCATCCGAGCCTTTATCAGTCGAGGATTGCCTTGCCTGCCATCAGCCCGAAGATCAGCGCGCCGACGAACAGGACGACAAACAGGACGAACAGGAACTGCGCGATGGAAGCCGCGCCCGCTGCGATCCCGGTGAAGCCGAAGAAACCGGCAATGACCGCGATCACAAAGAAAATCAAAGCCCAGCGTAACATGGGTGGCCCTCCTGAGACGACACAGGTCGATGGAAATCGGCGTCGCTACGGCTAGAGCGCCGTCGAACGCCGACCGAAAATTAGCGAGACGACGAACAGCACCAGGAACAGGAAGAACAGAATCTGCGCGACGGACGACGCCGTACCCGCTACGCCGCCGAAACCAAATACAGCGGCGATGAGAGCGATAACGAAGAAGATGACGGCCCATTTCAGCATAGTGGTTGCTCCTTGTGTGTCTGCCTGACTCAGCGTTTCGTCTGAGTCGCCACGTTAGAAATGCATTTCGTAACGAACTTGACTACAGTATAAACCGGTTTTAGCCGGAGTCTAACAGTTCTCATTGTTTTCTTACGTTTTACATAAAGATGAGCGGAAATAACGTCGGTCGAGCGTGGCTGGAAGCGGGCCGATGCGGTCGGTCGCTGGAACGCCAGATGTCTCTCAAGGCATGGCCGGGCTATACTGAAGGCCCTTGCAGCGAGTCAGGAAGCGCGCTGGAACAGCCATGAATGAGATCGCTATTCGACCGCTCGAACGGATGACCGCGAGCGATTTCACGCGGATCGTGACCGGCTACACAACCACGCAGACTTATGTTGTCCGTAAGGTCGAATCCGCTGAGGCGACGACCATTTCACTCGACCTTCTCGACCTCGATATCCCGTTCGTGAAAACCTACCAGCACGCGACGACCCAGATTGCCTACTACCGCAGCCTGCTGCGTGAAAAGCTCTCGGTTGGGGCCTATGACGGCAGACAGTTGATCGCCATCGGCCTTGCTGACCGGCAGGACTGGAACGGCACGCTGCTGCTGTGGGAGTTCCACGTTGCGCTGCCGTACCGAGGCCGGGGGATTGGCCGACGATTGATGGACGCGCTGACCGCGACGGCCTCGCACAGTGATCTGCGCGCCATCAGCGCCGAAACGCAGAACACCAACGTTCCGGCAATCCATTTCTATCGCAAGCTCGGTTTTACGCTCGAAGCGCTTGACCTGTCCTTTTACGGCAACGATGACCTCGCGCGCGGTGAGGTGGCGCTGTTCATGAAACGCAAGCTCTAGCTTTCCCGTCGGCGCGGATTGCGTTAAGCTCTCGGCATCATCGGGGAGCGAACATGACTGAACCAGCTTATTTCCCTGCCGCGCCGCGAACCTGCTCGGTCGAGATGATTTCTCGGCTGCGCCTCAGGCTGACCCGGCCTGCATCGAAGGGGATAGTATGACGCAGCGTTCCGGCTTCTTCGCCCGCCTGAGCGAGCCGGAAAGCGCGCCGCCGTGGCGTCTTTCGACCGGGCTGCTGACGATTTTGGGCGCGTTCCTGATCGTACTGGCGGTGTCGGCCTTCATGGGCGTCTGGTTTGGCGACCGACCGATGACCATCGTCCTCGGCTGGATCGTCGCCATGATCGTCATCGCAGCGTTTGTCATCCAGTCACGCCGCAATGACTGTTTCGCTCTGCGCCTCGACCCGCCGCGCATTGTCCTGCCGCTGCTGATCGCGCTCAATCTGGCGCTGGCGATGGTGCTCGACCTGATCAGCATCCCCCTTACTGGCGGGTTGCTGCCCCGGTCAGAACTGCTGGCGATTCCCGCGCCCCAGGGCAGCGTCGGCGCGCTGCTGATGCTGGCGCTGCTGATGGTGATTGTCCAGCCGCTGGCCGAGGAGCTGGTGTTTCGCGGCGTCGCGCTGCCGCCGCTGCGCGCTGCGCTGGGGCCGCTCCCCGGTTTGATGGCCTGCGCCGCGCTCTACGGGCTGTTTCATTTGCTGATTTATCCGCCGCAGTCTGCCAGCGTCGGGCAACTGGCGTTCATCTGGTATGGCTTCGCGCTCCCGACGCTCGATGGGCTGGTGTTCTCGATCACGCGCGTGGTCACTGGCTCGACGCGCGCGGCAATCGTCGCTCATGCCGCGTTTGGCCTGTTCGCCGTTCTCAAGCTGATCCTGCTGCCGGGCTGACCGGGGAGAATTTCCGTGCCGTTACTGGTAGTTGCCTCGACTAATCCGGTCAAGATTCAGGCGGCGCTGGCCGGTTTCCAGCGCGTGTTTCCGAATATTCCCTTTGATGTCGCGGGCGTGTCGGTGTCGTCCGGCGTCAGCGATCAGCCGATGGGCGACGCTGAAACACTCCGGGGCGCGCGCAACCGCGCTGAGGCTGCGCGTCAACTTCGCCCCGACGCCGATTACTGGGCCGGGATCGAAGGCGGTTGTGGCGAGATGGATGGCGTCCTTCAGACTTTCGCCTGGGTCGTTGTGCTTGGCGCCGACCGGGTCGGGCGCAGTCGCACCGGGACGTTCGTCCTGCCGGAAGAGGTCGCTGTGCTGGTGCGTCAGGGAATCGAACTCGGCCACGCCGACGATCAGGTGTTTGGCCGCGCCAACTCGAAGCAGCAGAATGGCTCGGTTGGCCTGCTGACCAACGACGTCATATCGCGCGCTGACTACTATGAACCTGCTGTCGTGCTGGCGCTGGTTCCGTTCATCAACCCGACGCTCACGTTTAAGCTGTAATTTCCTTTCCCTGAATTTCACGATAATCGTGTCAGGCAGGGCGTTGTTGTAAGATAGCCATCTGTCGATGTGGACATCGTTCAGAGCCGTAAGAGGCCCCATGCAAACCGTCGCGCGCGACGAAAACCTGATTGCCGATATTCAGCAGGAACGCGACTTCAGCCGCCTGACGCTGCTGGGCGGTCGGCTGTGCCTGAACTTCGTCAACACGGTCGAGCCGCGCCACACAACGCCGGCGCTGATCTTCCTCAAGACCTACGGCGATCTGCTGAGCTGGTCAGCACACGCCAGCGCGCTGACTCCCGACGAGGCGGCGCTGATCCGCGCGGCGGCGGTGCGGCATCCGCGCGCGGCGCAGGCTGTCTTTCATGACGCGCTGCATATCCGCGAGGCCATTTACCGTCTCTTCGCAGCGGCTGTCGGCGGTCAGCCTGCGGATGCGCCTGATCTGGCGACCTTCGATGCGGCGCTGGCGCGGGCGCTGGCGAACCTTCGGATCGTTCAGGGCGGGGATCACTTCATCTGGCGTTTCGCGGGCGAGCCGGACGCGCTCGACCGGATGCTGTGGCCGATCCTGCGTTCGGCTGCCGAATTGCTGACGTCCGAGTCGCTGCGTCGGGTGCGCGCCTGTGACGGCTGTGGCTGGCTGTTCCTCGACACGAGCAAGAACCACCGCCGACGCTGGTGCAGCATGGACGCCTGCGGTAATCAGGCCAAAGCGCGCCGTCACTATCGCCGCCGCGCTGGCAAACAGGCCGAGTCAGCCATCAGCGCGTCCGGTTCGGCTCTTGAAGGCTCACCCTGAAAAGGTCTACAATCCGGCTATCACCATCTGAGCGGACGCTGAACTGTCACCGCGCTTTTCCGCGCCTGAGAGTTGTGTTATGCCCTGGAATCCCGATCAGTATCACCAATTTCAGGCGGAGCGTGCCGCGCCATTTTACGATCTGATGGCGCTGGTTCCGCCGACCGAAGGGCTGCGCGTCGTTGACCTCGGCTGCGGCTCCGGCGAGCTGACTGCCGCGCTGGCGGATTATCTGCCGAACAGCGACGTACTCGGCATCGACAGCTCGGCGGAGATGCTGGCGCAGGCGGCGCGCTACGCGCGTCCCGGTCTGCGCTTCGAGCAGGCTGACCTTGCCACCCTGACCGGGGCGTTCGGGCTGGTATTTTCCAACGCAGCGCTACAGTGGGTTGACGATCACATGAGCCTGCTGCCGCATCTGTGGTCGCTCGTGCGCCCCGGCGGGCGTATCGCCGTGCAGATGCCGTCCAACCACAACCATTTCAGCCATCGCGTTGTCCGCGAGATGGCGGGCATCGAGCCGTACCGCGCGGCGCTCAAGGGATGGGTGCGCCCTTCCCCGGTGCTGTCGATTGAGGAGTATGCTGACCTGCTCTACGCGCTCGGCGGCGTTGATTTAGTCGTGTTCGAGAAAGTTTACCCGCACGTCCTCGCCAGCGCCGACGCGGTGGCCGAGTGGACGAAAGGCACGCTGCTGATTCCCTATCTGGATCGGCTGCCGGACGACCTGCGCGAGATATTCCTGTCAGATTATCGCGCGCGGCTGCGCGAGCATTTTCCGACTGAGCCGGTATTTTACGGTTTTCGCCGCATTCTCTTCACGGCGGTTCGCCCTGAGTGAGCCTATGACGACTTTCCTGATCGTCGAGAGCCAGCGGCTGCGCCTGATTCCCTGTTCGGAAGCGGTCGCGGGCGCGATGACGTCGAGCCGCCGTCAGGCCGAAACGCTGCTCGGCCTGCATATTCATCCCGACTGGCCCGGCGCGGACATCCGCAGCTACCTGCCGTATTACGTCCGCCAGTTGAACGCCGATCCATCGCGGCTCGGCTGGGGCATCTGGCTGATGATTCAACGCGCCGAGCGGCTGGTGTTTGGCGACGTTGGCTTCAAGGGCAAGCCGGACAGCAGCGGAACGATTGACCTCGGCTACGGGCTGGTTCCAGCCTATCGGCGGCACGGCTACGGGTTCGAGGCGGCTGTAGCGCTGCGTGACTGGGCTTTCACCCAGCCTGATGTCCGCCGGATGACGGCGGACTGCCTGCCGGACAACGTCGGCTCGGCGCGGATTTTGCAAAAACTGGGCATGAAACGCGCTGGCCTGTCCGCCGAGGGTCTGTGGCTCTGGGAGTACCTTCCATGAGGATCGACCGCCTTAATCACGTTCAGATTACGATTCCGCGCGGCATGGAAGCTGAAGGCCGCGCTTTTTACTGTGCCGTACTCGGCCTGCCAGAAGTTGAGAAACCGGCGTCGCTGGCCGGGCGCGGCGGTTTCTGGCTTCAGGTGGCCGATCAGCAGGTTCACGTCGGCACTGAGGACGGCTTCGACCGGACGACGACTAAAAGCCACGTCGCCTATCAGGTTGACGACATCGCCGCGTGGCGCGAGCGGCTGGCAGGCTTCGGCGTCGAGTCCGGCGATTCCGCGCCGATTCCCGGTTTCGAGCGCTTCGAGTTCCGCGATCCGTTCGGTAATCGCGTCGAGCTGATCCAGCCTCTTGACAGGAGTATAGGATGAGTAGTAATGGCAACGGCCATCACGTCAGCCACTGGATTTCATACGAGGACGGCGGCACGCTCGGCCTGCGCGGCAGCGAGGGCGGCGTCATCATGCGTGACGAGGAGCATCCCGGCGGCGCGCGCATCACGCTGGAGCGCGACTGCCTGCGCGTGCCTTATGCCATCACCTGTGGCATCTATGGGTGGGCGGTGCATACGCGCTTCTTCGCCGACGAGCCGACAGCCGTTCACGCCTACGAGGAGATGCAGCCCGCGCTCGATGAGATCATTGCGCTGCTGCCTGACGCCGACGACCCCGACTCCGAAGCTCGCGCCGACGCCGCATCGGGGGCGATTGAGGCGTTCGTCGAGCGCTTCCCGTAACGCAGGCCGCCTGTGGGAATCAAAAACAGGGCGACGCATTCAAGCGCCGCCCTGTTTTACGGTCGGAGACTGATTTTAATCCGGCGTGGCTGAACGAAAGACCGTGACTGGCTTCGACTTGCAGACGACGATATCGCTGACGAGCGCCTGCACTTCCCAGCGGAACAGGAAGCCGGAGCCGACATGACGCAGGTCGCCGTCGAGGTGGGTCTGCGTGGCGGGCGTGTCGAAGGTTGCGACCAGCTTGCCGAGCGCAAAATCCAGGTTGTAGACGTTGATGCGGTAGCTGGTCGCGCCGGGAACCGGATTCCAGTAGAAAGTGTTGGCGCTGTAAGCCAGACCGTCGAGCGGCGAAGTCGGCTTGAGCTTGCCGCAATCGACGGTCACTTCGGCGGGCAGGGTGACGCCCTTCTTGATGTCGAAGGCTGGCAGGTCGCCGTTGGCGTCAAATGGCGGGGCCGTCGGGACGGGCGCGTAGTAGACCGGGGCGCTCGACGAGCTACCTGACGCACAGGGAATCGTCAGCGTCTGGCCGACGTAAATCAGGTCGTAGTTGCTGATGCCGCTGGCGCTGGCAATCGCCGCCATCAAGGTGTTGTAGCGCAGCGAGATGCGGAACAGGTTTTCGCCTGCCTGGACTGTGTGCGTGACGCTGCTGCCGCACGAGTCAGCAGCGGGTGACGCTTTCACGGCAGCCGCCATAATGGAGAAAGAGAGCAGCAGAGCAATGAGTACAATGAGCGAAGTCTGGCGATTCATCATTCGACTCCTGAGACTGTATCGCTGTGAATCAGATTGTCGCAGCACATAAGGCTGATTGCTCTACGGCTGCCCTACAAAAATGTTACAAATCCTCATCTGAGCGGCTTCTGACTGCCCGTCCGGTCGGATGAGAACGGGTTATAATTCAGCTTTCTCGGCGCGGAGAACAGATCATGGCTTACGAAACGATCCTGACGGAGACAGCGGCCCCCGGTGTCGGGCTGGTTCGACTCAATCGACCGGCAGCGCTCAACGCGCTCAACGGGCCGATGGTTGAAGAATTGTTCGCCGCGCTGGCCGCGTTTGAGGCTGACGACGCCCTCGGCTCTATCGTCCTGACCGGCAGCGACAAAGCCTTCGCCGCCGGAGCCGACATCAAACAGTTCGCTCAGACCGATGCCGTGACGATGATGAATGGCGGCGATTTCATCGATCTGGCGCGTTTTGCCAGCCTCCGCAAGCCGGTGATCGCGGCGGTTAGCGGCTGGGCGCTCGGCGGCGGCTGTGAGCTGGCGATGGCCTGCGACATGATCGTAGCCTCGGAGACGGCGCGTTTCGGCCAGCCGGAGCTGACGCTCGGCCTGATGCCGGGAGCGGGCGGGACGCAGCGGCTGACGCGGGCGGTCGGCAAAGCGGTCGCCATGGAGATCATGCTCGGCAACCGGCAGCTTAAGGCTGACGAGGCGCTGGCGGCGGGGCTGGTCAACCGTGTCTATCCGGTCGAGCGCTATCTGACTGAAGCCGTCGATCTGGCGCGGCGGATCGCAGCCATGCCGCGAATCGCCGTCCGCCTGACGAAGGATGCCGTCAATCAGGCCTACGAGATGGGTCTGAGCGAGGCGCTCGATTATGAGAAGCGCAGTTTCTATCTGCTCTTTGCGACTGAGGACAGGGCTGAAGGGATGAAGGCGTTCATCGAGAAGCGCCCGCCGGAATGGAGAAATCGTTGATGGACGCGCCGCTGTGTTCGTTGCCGGAGACTGGAAGCCCTCCGGCAGGTAAAATGGGTAAAATGAAGCCAGCTAAAAGCTGGCTAAAAACGGCCTGGCAACGCGAGCCTGGGGTTTCAGTCCACTTTAGTGGACTTCAGTTCGGTTTGCCGGATGGCTTTGAGCCTCTGGCAAAGAAGCGACTGTCAACCTTCATCTCACGCCGGGAGGCTGCCCGATGGACGCGCCGCTGACCCTGATCTACACGGCGGATATTCGCGGCAATCTCGACCTGCTGCCCAGGCTCTACATTCTGTTGCGGCAGTTGCGGGCGACCGGGTTTGAGGATGAGGACGACGTGCTGGTGTGCGCCTTCCAGCCGCAGCAGGAACGGCGGACGCTGTTGATCGACCTCGGCGGGAGCTGTGCCGACGATGTCTGGCACTGCGCCGTCACCGGCGGGCGCTCGACGCTGACGGTGCTGGACGCGATGGGCTACGATGCCGCGAACGTCGCCGGGATTCTTTCGGCGGACGACCGCGCGAAACTCCAGCCGATTGTCCGGCTGTCGCTGGTCGATGCTGACCATGCTTACGAAGTCGATGGCGTGCGGATCGCCCATGCGCCGCGCCCTGATTTCGACGGCGTGCAGGTCATCTTACAGCCCGGACTTGCCTCGCGTGTGGACGGCAATGCGGTTTATCCGGCGCAGCTTCGGGGGGATGTCGCCGGTATCATCCAGCTCAGCCCGGTCGATGGGCTGCCGCTGCTGGCGAGCGCGCTGACATTTCCGCTGCCGCCCGCCGCGCCGGCTGACCCGACGATTGCTGCGACCGTCGATTTCGTCCTCGGCGAAGCGCGCATGTTCGAGAAAAAGCAGAATCGGCGCTGATACGGGTTTCAGCCTGAATCAAAACGCCTCGGCCCATCGGTCGAGGCGTTTATACTGGATGTCTGCGCGCTTACCTGCCGCTGATGGTGCGCGGAAAGTGGGTCAGCACGTCAACGCCCCGGTCGGTGATGACGACATTATCCTCGATGCGGACGCCGCCGAAACCCGGCACGTAGATTCCCGGCTCGATAGTGTAGGCCATCCCCGGTTCGAGCAGGTCAGTCACGCCCGCCGCGATCTGCGGGATCGGCTCGTGACCTTCGAGGCCGAGGCCGTGGCCGGTGCGGTGGAAGAAGTATTGGCCGTAGCCCGCGTCGTTGATGACCGAACGCGCGGCGCGGTCGACGGCCTGCATCTCAATCCCCGGCCCGGAGATGTTGCGGGCGGCTTCGTTGGCGCGCAGCACGACATCGTAAATCTTCTGTAGCTCTGCCGGGACGGTCGGGCCGAGGCAGAAGGTGCGCGTAATATCCGAGGGATAATTATCGACCTTGCAGCCGAAGTCGATGATGATCGCCTCGCCTGCCTGAATCGGGCGGTCGCTCATTTCGCCGTGGGGGATGGCGCTGTTCGGCCCGCCCTGAACCAGCGGCGTGAAGGCGTCGCCCTGACCGCCGAGCGCGCTCATATCAGCGCTCAGACGCTGGGCGACCTGGCGTTCGGTCATGCCGGGTTCGATCCAGCCGAGCAGGTTATGGAGCGCCTTCTCGCTGATGGCGATAGCGCGGCGGATGGCGTCGATCTCGCCGGGCTGCTTGAGCGCGCGGATGTGCGTCAGGTCGTTCTCAACCTGCTTGATGCCGATACTGCCGTCCACCCGCAGGAACGAGAATAGCTCGGTCACGCGCATGGTCATCCCATCGACGCCGATAGTCTTGCCGCGCAGGCCGAGCGTGTTGATCGCCCGCTCGACCGCGCCCTGATAGCCTTCCTCGTCCGTCCACTCGAACACCTGACAGTCGAGGTCGGGGCGCTCGGCCACTTTCGGCGCTTCGAGCTGTGGGACGATCAGCGACATGCCGTCTTCCGTGAACAGGCCGATGATCGGTCGCTCCGACAGAAAAAACGACAGGCCGGTGAAGTAGGTCATGTTGCCGCCGGGGACGATGGCGATGGCGTCGAGGCCCTCTAGCTGTTTAAGTGACGCCTGCCGGGACTGATAATCGAACGAAACCATGAAAAGACTCCTGGATGTCTGGATCGGTCAGCTAAGATGCCGCTATTCTATCCTGCTCTTGCCTCTGGCTCTATAGGAACAGGATGCCAACTTTCACGCCGGGAATGGGTGAACGTTGTTGGGCTGCAATCGGGACTCCTCTCTGCCTGCGGGGAGGGTTAAGGGATTGAGGATAGGTGGGTTTCTCGCCGCTGATGTGGTAGATTTTGCAGCGCCATTCCGCAGGGTCTCAAAAGGACAGGTCGCTTATGACTGGCGAACGGATTCAACTGGCGCAGACGACTGGCTACCTCGCTCGGCCAGACACGACCGAGCCGCGCCCCGCTGTCGTCGTCATTCAGGAATGGTGGGGGCTGAACGCCCACATTCAGGCCGTGACGCAGCGCGTCGCCGACGCGGGTTTCGTCGCCCTCGCGCCTGATCTGTATCACGGCAAAGTCGTTACCGAGCCAGATGAAGCGCGCAAGGCGCTCATGGAGCTTCAGAGCAGCATCGCGCGGGCGCGGCAGGACGTTTTCGCCGCCGTCGATGCGCTCAAGGCGCTGCCTTACGTCGATCCGAAGCGCGTCGGTATGATCGGCTTCTGCATGGGCGGCGGGCTGGCGCTGCGGCTGGGGGCTGCCAACCCCGATGTGGCCGCAGTGGTGGCCTTTTACGGCAGCGGAGCCGAAGCCAGCGACTTTGCCCGGTCAGACGCGGCTGTTCTCAGTCTCGTCGGTGAACTGGATGAGCGCGCCATCGACAGTAACCGGACGCTGCACCACAACCTGACCGCGCAGGGTTACAGCTATCCGCATGAGCTGGTGATCTATCCGAACGCCGCTCACGCCTTCTTCAACGACACGCGACCGGAAGTTTACGATGCGGTCGCTGCGGCGGACGCCTGGCGGCGCGCGGTCGATTGGCTGCGCGCCAACGTGGCCTGAGCGGCCCGCGCGAATTGGCATCCACGGCGCGCGCGGACTAAAATCGAAGTCATCATCGGTTGACGACTCCGCCCAAATTTCGTCTTGACCTGCCATGCTCGCTCCCTGTTCGGCCAGTTGGGAAATTGACTCATGACGCATCTGGACTTTGACCCGCAGCTTTTCGACCAGTCGGCGATTATCGCCCTCGAAGATGTTCAGCTTCAGACGGCGCTCGGACGCGGGACTGGCAACGCCAACCGCAGCCGCGACAGCGCGACGTCCGAGCTGCCGCAGTATCAGGAGCTGCGCCAGCAGGGGCGCGGGTCGCGTCTGCGCGGCCTGGCCGACTTGCCGGAATTACTCGAACAGCTTGAAACCAATATCACCAGCCGCGGCGGCCATGTCCTCTGGGCCGTCGATGCTGCCGAAGCCAATCAGCACGTCATCGACATCTGCAAGGAACGCGGCCTCAAGCGCGGCGTCAAGTCGAAGAGCATGGTGACTGAAGAAATCGAGCTGGTCAAGGCGCTCAAGGCCAACGACATTGAGATGATCGAAACCGATCTGGGCGAGTACATCATCCAGATTTCAGACGACCATCCGAGCCATCTGGTCATGCCGCTGATGCACCAGACGAAAGAAGCGATCCGCGACATCTTCATGGACAAGGTCGGGATGCCGTATACGGACGAGACAACCGAGATGACGGCCTTCGCCCGCAAGCTGCTGCGCGAGGAATATCTCACCGCCGACTTCGGTATGAGCGGCGGCAACTTCCTGATTGCCGAAACCGGGACGGTCGTCATCACCACCAACGAGGGCAACGGTCGCCTCTCGACCAGCGTTCCGCCGATTCACATTGCGATGGTCGGCATCGAGAAGGTCATCCCGACGTGGGAAGATTTCGGCACGCTGATTCAGATGCTGGCGCGGCACGGAACCGGCCAGCGGCTGACCGTCTATGTCAACATGTTCAATGCGTCGGCGCGCCCCGGCGAACCGGACGGCCCGGAAGAATTTTTCCTGATTCTGGTCGATAACGGGCGCACGAACCTCTACGGCACTGAGTACAGCGACGCGCTGGCCTGCATCCGCTGCGGCGCGTGTCTCAACGTCTGCCCGGTCTACCAGAACGTCGGCGGTCACAGCTACGGATCGGTCTATCCCGGCCCGATTGGCGCGGTGGTGACGCCGCTGCTGCGCGGCAAGGAACACGCCTCGACGCTGCCGTTTGCCAGCAGTTTGTGCGGCGCGTGCAAGGCGGCCTGCCCGGTCGATATCAACATCCCCGACATGCTGATCGGTCTGCGCCGCGATCTGGTTGGCGAGCAGGAGCCGTTCTGGAAAGCGGCCATGAAAGGCTACGCTTTCAGCTTCGGCCACCCGCTGCTCTACCGGCTCGGTCAGCGCGCCTCTGCCGTCGGCGCTGACGCGCTGATGAAGGCGACCGGCAGCGATCATCTGGAGAACCTGCCGCCGCCGCTGAACGGCTGGACGGACTATCGTGATTTCCCGGCATTTGCCGATCACTCGTTCCACGATTGGTGGGAACAGAACCGGAACAGCCAGCATGAGCCAGACGACGCCGACTAAACGCAAGCCGCAGGCGGTCAAGTCAGCATCCACGCGCCACGCCTCAGATAACCCGATGGTCGGGGTGATCGCCGCGCGCGGCTGGCCGCTGTTTACCTGGCTGGTGATTTTGACGGCGCTGGCGCTGATCGCCGTGATCGACACGCTGAGGCCGCTCAATCCGATTGGCGTGGTTCTGGGTCTGCTTCAGGTCGCGTTCGTGGTCGGCATCTGGCGCTGGAAACGGTGGGCCTTCTTCGGCCTGATCGCTGCCTGCCTGCTGTTGATCCTGCTGGTGGCTGCCGTCCTGTTAGGGACGCATCGCGTGCTGGTTGTCCCGCTGGTCGTCTCGATTATTGTCATCGTCGGCACGGTCGAGGTGGTCTCGCCCCGAATCGAGCGCTTCCATTGAGGGCGGCCAGCCCGTGACGGAGCCGCCGAAACCGGGGCATCTCCATGAGCGCGGCGGTTGCCTGGTCGCCTGGCTGATTCTGCTGCTGATTGTGCTCGGCCTCGGCTCGATCCTGTACTTCTACGTCGGTGTGGTGATGGTACGCAGCAGCGCCGATAACCAGGGCTTTTTCGCCATCACGCTGGCGGTCGCCTTCTCAATTGGCGCGGCGGGCGCGGCGACTCTGCTCAGTCGCCGGCGCTACGGTTTCTGGATGCTGGCGGGCGCGTTCGCGTTCGCGGCGCTGCTGCAACTGCTCGGCGCGCTGCGTATTGAGCTGGCGCTGGCGGGGCTGGTCAACATCGGCGTTATCTGGTGGCTGCTCAAGCCCATGTGGCATAGATTGGATTAGCGACCTCACCCGGCCTCTCTCCCCGGAGGAGAGGGGAGTAAAATAACGTGAAGATGGATCAACGCTGTGTGCAGGTTCTTGATCTTCCGTCGGGGTGCGATTTTTCGCGCCTGCCAGCCGAAGCCTTGCGCTCAAAACGGTTATCCAGAATTGGCGTTAAGATAGCTCGGTAGTGGTGATGAGTGTCTTTTATCCATCCCGATCAAACGATTAAGTTATGACCACCAGCGCTTCTCCCTTCTCCCACCGGGAGAAGGGCCGGGGATGAGGGAAAAGTATGTCGAACTCGCGTGAAATCATTCTCAATAAGCTGCGCGCCGCGCGCCGTCCGTTTCCTGACGCGCTGCCGCGTCCGCAAGCCTATCTCCCGGTGATGCCGGTCGAGGACACCCGCCCGGAGGCGCTGTTCGCCCTGTTCAGCAAGCGCCTGAACGAGATGAGCGCCCGGACGTTTCTGGTTGAGGGGGACGCTGGCGCGACGGCGCAGGTGCTTGCGCTGCTGCGCGAACTGAACGTCAGCCACCTCATTGCCTGGGATTTCGACTACATCCCGGTCGCTGGCCTTCAGGACGCGATTACCGCCGCCGGAATCCGCATTAGCTTTCCTGACACCCACGGTGATGACCGGAAGGCGGTGCTCGATGACGCCAGGGGGGCGGACGCAGGGCTAATCGGGGCCGACCTCGCGCTGGCAGCGACTGGCTCGCTGGTCGTCCATACCGCGCCGGGGCGTGGCCGCATCCCGACTGTGCTGGCGCAGGCGTTGATTGCAGTCATCACGCTCGATCAGATCGTCCCACATCTGGAAGCCTGGCTGGCGCGCGAGCGTGCTGCCGGTCTGCCGTCGATTCTTTCGGCAGCCAATCTGGCTTTCATCTCCGGCCCTAGCCGCACCGGGGACATCGAAATGCAGACCGTCCTCGGCGTTCACGGCCCCGGAATCGTCAGGGTGGTTGTCAAGCAGTAGGGGGAAAATGGCGATGACCGCGAATAATTCCGATCCACTGCGCGCGCTGGCAAATCGCTGGGTGCTGAAGGCGCGCGACCACGCCCGACAGTCGAAATCGACCGGCGACGAGCGCCTGAGCGCCTATCATCGCGGCATCGCCGAAACCTACCATAAGGCCGCGCTCGATCTGGCTGACGTGCTTCAGTCGGGCGGCAGCCGCGCGCCTGCCTCATCCTCACAAACCCCATCGACCGGCTCGCTGCCCGATACCCGACCAATGACCGCTCCGGCGCTCGAAGACGAGGGAGAGCCGGTCAGCTACGTCGCGCTTGCGGTCAAGGAAGTCATCCTGATGCTCGAGTACGCCGGAATCAGCGCGCGCGACGTCAACATGCATAAGGACAATGTCTATACGGCGATCTTCTCGCGCTGGCAGCCGTTCTCGGACGACGAGCGTTTGAAGATGATGCAGGGCGCCGACCGACGGCTGGTGGTGCTGGCGAACGGCAAGCTGCGCGATACCGGCGATCCTTACGTTGATTTCGCCTTTCGTGAAATGCCCTGATCGCCGCTGTCATGCGTTGCGTCGAGACGGCTGAAACGGCAGCGGCGCTGCTGGCCGGGCGCGATCTCGTCAGCGCCGAACTGATGTACCGGCCTCGGCCCGCCGAAGGCCGCGAGCGCATCGTCTTCGATTTCACTTTCCACTCCCGCCTGTCGAAACTTGGCGCGAACGATGCTGTCCTGCTCCTCTGCGACTCCGCAGCGACGGCTGACAGCCTGCTCCCTGTGATCGGCCTGTATCCTGAGCGGCTGGCCGTCGCCCTGATCGTCAACCCTGCGCCGCTGTCCGGCGCTTCTGGCGACACGCCCTATCGCTGCGCGTGGCCGCAACCGGAGCGCTGGCAGCGCTGCCGGACGACCGACCGCTGGGCGCGGATTGACGCCGCTTTGCAGGTCGGGGGGCTGATCGGCGGCGAGGGAATGCTGGCGCTGCCTGCGCACGATGCCGTCTGGGGTGTTGAGCTGCTGCCGCGTCTGCGTCACTTCGCCGATCAGCATCGCCGCGCCGGTCTGCCGGCTGCCGTCAGCCCCTACACGCCCTGTCCGCACAGCGCTGTTCCCGGCGCAGGTATCCCGCCGGAGATAATCGCGCTCCTGAACGTCACGCTGACCCGCGACCCGACCCTGCGCGCGAAGATCCTGTCCGATCAGGCCCAGGGCTTCTGGGGCAAGATGGGCCTGCTGCCGTTCGGCGTCTGCGCTGCGCTGCGCGCCGAGGCCGATCAGGGAGTGTGGGAAGACGACCTCGAACTTGACCGGACGCTGCGCGCGCTCGGCTGTGGCGTCGCCTGCCTGTGGGTCAGTGATCCAGCCCTCTATCGGCAGGCTCCGCCGGTTTTCGACCTCGACGGCGTCCGCCGCGTGATCGACCGGACGCTGCACTATTCGCTCAACGTCGGCCCGCGAGCGAGCGCGCTGACTCAGCCGCCCGACCCGCTGCGGCGGCTGGCGGCACAGGTCAATCCGCGCTTCGGTCAGCTTGTCGCGCAGAGCGAAGGGCTGATCGCCGAATGCCGCGCCGCCATCGACGCGCGGCTGGCTCGGTTTGGCGCGTCGTGGGTGGACTGGGGCGGGTATCGCTACGTGGCCCGCGTCGGCGATCCTTACGTCGAAGTCTGGCAGCTTCGGTCTTTTCGGGCGGCCTCGTGATCTGCTATAATGCTGCGCGTTACGCAAAGCACGAATAAGTTTCCAAACCGAGGTGAACTGAATGATTCCTGGTGGCGACCTGAAGAGGGGCATGACCCTTCGCCTTGACGGCAATCTGTACCGCGTGACGAACACGGTTTACAACAAGCCGGGTCGCGGCACGGCGTCGATGCGCACGTCGCTGCTCGACATCAAGTCTGGCTCGACCAGCACGCGCATTTTTGGCGCGGATGAGCGGCTCGACAACGTATTCGTCGAGTCCGAGCCGGTCGAGTTCCTCTATCGTGATGGCGATACGCTGAACTTCATGAACACGAACACTTACGATCAGTACGAGGCCAATGTCTCGCTGTTCGACCAGGACGCGCTCTACCTCAAGGAGAACATGGCCCTTGAGCTGCGGATGTACGAAGGTCAGGCCATCGACTACGTCCTGCCGACAACCATGACCTACAAGATTATCGAGAGCGAAATGGCGATTGCTGGCGACACGGCGGGCAGCGTCACCAAGAAGGCAAAGACCGAGAGCGGTAAAGAAGTTCAGGTGCCGCTGTTCGTCAACGAAGGCGACAGTATCAAGGTCGATACGCGCGACGGTTCCTACGTCGGTCGCGCCTGACGCCCTTCCGAACGCCTGCGAAAAGAGCGCCCTTTACGGCGCTCTTTTTATTCCCGAAGCAGGAGCAATCTTTAATGGCCGATTGTCGGGTGAGGTGTGGATTGTCTTGAGACAGAGTTTTTCGCTTCCTCGGATGGGCGGGGAACGTCGAAGCCCCGCCGAAGCAGGCTGAGAATATATTCGACGCGCACTTCATGCAGATTCTCGATGGCTTCGGCTTCAGTTTCGCCCTGAGCGATGCTTCCCTCAAGCTCAGGGTGCATGGCGATCCACACGCTGCCGGTTTCGTCTGAAAGCTCATCCTCGAAAGTGGTCACGCGGAAGGGTTGCGCCGCTAATGCTTCTGCCTGTTCCCTGAGTGCCTTAGTCATTGTCGGCCCTTTTTGCATGACTTCCAGTTTGCCGATCAACTCAATCGCAATCTTGATATAGACTTTTGCTACAGGTTTGTGTCGCGGCAGCGCAGTCGTCAGTGGATAATCAGGATGCTATATCGTGATTACTGCCAGTTCTAACCTGGAAACCGTGCGCGCGGTCGAGAAGTTTTGATCCTTTGGATACGATTCGTTTTCCTACGGATACGGCAGACAAGGATCATATTTTAGGGGATTGTAAACCGGAACCTCTTTTTTAATTCAAATCGACCTGCAATTGGCCTGCCAGTTTTCGATAAAGGATACCGGATTATGGACGGCGCGCCGCCAGCCGACGAAGACTATCTGTACCTGACCTCGACCGGCCATAAATCCGGTCGGCCCCATTCCATCGAAATCTGGTTTGTCGAGCGTGAGAACTGCTGCTACATTGTCGCTGGCGAGCGCGGCAGGGCGCACTGGCTGCAAAACGTCCAGCGCAACCCGGTCGTGACGTTTCGCGTCGGTCGGCGGGACGACGGCGCGCCTGAGCTTCCGGGGCGAGGCCGGGTGGTCGATCCGGCTCTTGAACCGGCGCTGGCTGCCGAGGTTGTCGCGCTGATGGACGCGAAATATGACTGGAGTGAGGGGACGATTGTCGAGTTGGCGCGCGACGTAAGCTCGGCGTAAGTTCCGAGCCGTAGGCTGTAATGATCGTAGATAGGGAGATAAAACATGGTGGCTGAATTTGCGAACAGGGTCGCGCTGATTACCGGCGCGGGGGGGAACATCGGCAGCGCGATTGCCCGGCGGTTTGCGGCGGGCGGCGCGAAGCTGGTGCTGGTCAACCGCACCATCGACTCGCTGCAAGGGCTGGTCAGCGATCTCGGCGGCGTCGATGTCATGACCTCGGCCACCGACGTCAGCCAGGAAGCGGCGGTCGATGCGCTCGTCAAAGAGGTCGAGGTGCGCTACGGACGGATCGATATTCTGGCGCACACCGTCGGCGGTTTTGCCAGCGGGCGAGCGGTCTACGAACCTGGCCTCGACCAGCTTGAGAAAATGTGGAGCCTGAACGTCGTGCCAACCTATCTCGTCATCGGGCGGGTGGCGCGGCACATGATGGACAGGGGCGTGCGCGGCCACATCACCGTCGTCGCGGCGCGCTCCGGCTTGAAGGGCGCGTCCCGAACGTCCGCCTACACCGCGAGTAAAGCGGCGGCTATGCGGATCGTCGAGAGTCTGGCGCTCGAAGTCCGCGACCGGGGAATTCACGTCAACAGCGTCCTGCCCAGCACGGTTGACACCCCGCAGAACCGCGAGTCGATGCCCAACGCCGATACGTCCAAATGGGTGACAGCCGAAGAACTGGCCGACACGATTGCCTTCCTCTCGTCCGAGGCATCGAACGGCCTGTATGGCGCGAACGTCGAGGTTTACGGGCGCTCGTAGCTGAGTCGTAAGGCAGCCGTCGTGCGGCAGTGAACTGGCGAGGGCGCTGCGCTGCCTGCCAGCGTCGGCTGCATCTTGATAAGCTCGATATTTCCGACGATCATCGCACAGGCTCCCGTTTAAGTCACCGCAGGACGCCGTACTGGATCGGGGCGCTCTAGCCGCTCCCTTGTACCCCGCCTTATCTTCGCAGGCCAAAGTAGGCACAGACAGCAGTTTCCTTGCCTGTGCCTACTTTGGCGGCCCGGTTCTTAAACGCGGAGCAGATGGGGGATTCTGAGCGAACGACTACTCTGCTCGCAGGACGTTGAGAGGCTTTTCGCCGGATGCGCCCCAGGCAGTCGTCGTCGCCGCGACCAGCGCCACCAGCACGCACAGCAGCATCAGCAGCAGCGCAGTGCCGTAGGGAACCGCGCCGGATTGATTTCCGGTCAGGTTGCCCATCACGACCAGAATCGCCACTGCCAGACCGACGCCGATCAGGCCGCCGATCAGGCCGATCACGGCATTCTCCAGCAGCAGCATCCCCAGCACTCGTTCGCGCTGCAAGCCGACTGCCTTCATCACGGCGATCTCGCGCCGCCGTTCCATCGTCGTCAGCGCCACCGAGTTGGCGATCACCACGCCGCCTACGACCAGGCCGAGCAGCGCGATCATCGTCGGGAAGGCGGTAAACGTCGCCATCAGGCTGCTGACCAGGCGCGAGAACACGGCGGTTTCCAGAACGAAAGTCCCCGGTACGCTGCCCAGGCTGCGACGCAGCGCAGGAACGCTGGCGTCGTCGATCTTGACCAGAACTTGGATGCTGTCAGGCTGGATGCCTGGCGGCAGCGCGTCCAGCGGGAACTGCACGCCGCTGCCGTCCGCCAGCGATTCGACCGCTGGCTGCTCGGCGATCCCGACCAGCTCGAAGGTCACGGTCGGCGCGTCTGTGCCGTCGCCGAAGGCATAAGTCAGGCGGTCGCCCGTCTGAAGCTCGGCCTGCTGAACGGGGATCGAATTGGTGAAGGTCATGACCGGCTTGCCCGCGTCCGACGGGTTGAGGTCGCGCCCCTGTCGGATGGCCGTCACTGCCGGAAGGCTGAGGTCGTGACTGCTCAACTCGCCGAGCATCGACAGGCCGAGATCGCCAGCATTCTCCCCGCTGAAGTCGATCAGCGCGGTGTTTTTGGCCGCGTTCTGCTCGATCCGCGTCTTAAGCTGCTCGCGCGTCACGACCGCGCCGCCCGGTTCTTCGACCGAAACCAGCCTGCCTGTGAAGCTCTGTAACACCTGATAGCTGCTCACGCCCGGCGTGCCGTCGAGCGCGTTGGTCACGTTGGGGATCGCGTCACGGCTCATCACGGCCACCATGACGTTGCCCCCAGCCGCCGCGCTGAAGACCGATGACAGCATGTTGTTGAGCGAGGCGGTCATCAGCGTAATCAGGCTGAGCGCGAACACGCCGACGACCAGCGCCAGCAGCGTCGTCGCTGCGCGCGTGCGCCCTGCGAGCATCTGGCGCAGTGACAGCTTGAGGTCGACAATGCCAAGCGACGGGAAAAAGCGACCGATCAGCCAGATCAGCAGGGAGAGCAGGAGAGTCAGCAGTCCGGCGGCAACGAACGCGCCGACTGTCACGCCCAGCGCCATTGGGAAGCTGCCGAGGATGGTCGAGGCGACGAAGCTCAATGCCACGAGCATCACACCCAGCGCCAGCACAGTACGTATCCGGCCCGCGCGCGGCATGACGTTGTCATTGGGGCGCAGCACCACGCCCGGTCGCACCTGTCCGGCGGCCAGGGTTGGCAGGAAGCCGAAGATGGTTGTCACCAGCGTCCCGACGATCAGGCCGGTCACGACTGGCATCGGCGCGATCCGAAAGTAGAGCGGCTGCGCGACCAGGTTTTCGGCCACGCCCTTGATTAGAAAGGTCGTCACCCAGCCGAGGACGACGCCCGCCAGACTGCCGAGCACGCCCATGATGAACGCTTCGACCAGAAACAGCAGCGTTACCTGACCGGCCTCGAGGCCGAGCGTCTTGAGAACAGCCACCTCGACCGTGCGCCGGCGAACAATCACCTGCATCGTATTGATGATGCCGATACTCCCCAGCAGCAGCGACACCAGCCCGACAATCGTTACCAGTTGCGTGATCCGGTCGGACAGGCCCTGATTATTCTGCGCGAGCGTGTCGGTGGTAGTCGTGGTTAGATAGGGGAAAGCAGTCAGGAAGGCACGGTTGATTTCCGCCACCTGCGCCGGGTTGTTCAGCTTCAGGAAAAGCGTGTCGGCCTCTGGCGTGACGCCCTTAAACAGGGAGATGGCATCACGATCAAGATAGTAAAAGCCCGACAGCGCAATCAGCAGGCCAGACGCTGGATCGGTCACTTCCGCTTCGGTCGGGACAATCCCGCGCAGGGTGAAGTCAGCCTCAGCGCCGTTCACGCGCAGCCTGTCGCCGACCTTCACGCCGAGCGTGTTTGCCACCTTTTGGTCGATCACGATATCGGTCGGCATCTGGATCAGATCGCGCAGCGGCTTGCCGTCGAGCGACAGCACCGATTTATAGAAGGGATAGACGGCGGGATCGATCAGAACCGGCGAGACCTGCCCGGCCAGCGCGCCGGTTGAGATCGCCGTCAGGCTGGTGCCAGCGGCTCCGGTGAAAATGCCCCCAAAGTCTGCCATCGCCCAGGGATAAGTCATCTCGACCTGATCTGGATAGTGGGCGTCGATCCAGCCTTGCAGTTTTGCGAGGCCAGACGGGCCGAAACGATACTGCTTCTCGCCGCTGTCGAAAAAGCCGACGGCCTGCTGTTGTTCGAGGATGCCATCGGTCACGCCCTGCTGGAACGGATCTGGCGCGCCGCTCATCGACGATTCGAGCGTCACCTTGATGTCGCTGCGGTTGGTCTGCTGCAAATTGCCGGTGAGCGTATCGCCCATCATGATGGCGACCGTTTGCAGGCTGACGACAGCCGCAACCCCGGCGGCGATACAGAGCAGGGCAAAGAAGGTGCGCTGACCATTAACACGCAGGTCGTTGAGCGAGTGCCGGATATAAAAGTTGAGTTGCTGCATCTGCTCGACTCCCTTAGTTGACCGCAAGGCCGAATAGTTCGCCGGTTGCGCGCTTGTCCTTGAGCAGCTTGACCGCAGCTATCTGCGCGCTCGACTGCGGATCAACGTCCGAGACGAGGCGGCCATCGACCAGCGTCACCAGTCGATCCAACTGTGAGGCCACGTCCATGCTGTGGGTGACGATGATGACGGTCGTGTTCATCTTCTGCTGCACGTCACGCAGCGCCTTGATGACCGTGGCGCTCGATTCGGTGTCCAGGCTGCCGGTTGGCTCGTCGCACAACAGGAGCGCCGGGGCGTTCGCCAGCGCGCGGGCAATCGCCACGCGCTGCTGTTGGCCGCCGGAAAGCTGGGCCGGTCGATGGCCGAGGCGGTCGGCAACCCCCAGCAGGTCGAGCAGTTCGGCGGCGCGTTTGGCGGGGTCGAACTGGCGCTGTCGGGCAAACTGGATCGGCAGTGCGACGTTTTCCAGCGCTGTCAGCGTCGGAATCAGGTTGAAGAACTGGAAGACAAAGCCGATCTTTTCATTACGCACGCGTGTCAGCGCCCGCTCATTCAGGTCGGTGATGTCCATCCCGTCGATCAGGACTCTGCCGGAAGTCGGCGTATCCAGGCCGCCAATCAGACTCAGCAGCGTCGATTTACCGCTGCCGGATGGCCCGATAATGCCCATAAACTCGCCGCGCTCGACGGACAGGGTCACGCCGCGCAGCGCGTGGACGGCGACCTCGCCGATTTGCAAGTCCTTTTTCAGGTCATGAGTTCGTAGAACAAGAGGCGTCGTTTCCATGAGATTGATTCCTTCAACTGTGCTGTCAGGGTTGAGCAGGCGAGCGCGGCTCGAGTCGCTAGAAGCCCACCGCGCTCGGCCTGTTGATAGAACGGTCTAACTGGTTTTGTATCGGCGCTTTGAACGGTATACGCTGCTTCAACTACGGAGGTTACGGAACAGCTTGCTCTGTCTTCATTGCTTGCCGATGAGCAGGCCAGGGATGCTCGGCGACCGTAATGACGACTTTCCCTTGAGCGCGCCCGGCTTCAAGATAGCGAACGGCCTCAGCCGTCTCGCTGAACGGATAGCATCGGTCGATGACCGGGATGACCCTGCCAGCCTCAAGCAGCTCGTTCAGGAAGGCCAGGTCCTTCTGGTTGGGTTTCACGGTTCCCATCAGGCCGATGCGTTTACCTTCCGGCTTCGACCGGCGCGGCCCCAGAATCATGTGCGAGAACATCAGCCGTAGGGTTGTGAACCCGGCGATGACGGCGATACCCTGAGGCGCGAGCGCCCGCAGGTAATCGGAAACCGAACGGTTTCCCACGGCGCAGTAAATCAGATCGTACTGCTGCCCGTTCCGGGTGAAGTCTTCCTGCGTGTAATCGATGACATGGTCGGCCCCGATGGAGCGCACCAGTTCCAGATTCCGGGTGCTGGACACGCCCGTGACTTCGGCCCCGAAGGCTCTGGCGATCTGGACGGCAAACGTGCCGACGCCGCCGGATGCCCCGTTAATCAGAACCTTTTGCCCGGCTTGAATATGACCCTTATTTTGAAGGCCCTGTAAGGCAGTCAGGGCCGCAGTGGGTACGGCGGCTGCCGTCTCAAACGAAAGTTGGGCGGGTTTCAGCGTCACAACCGCTTCGTTGACACAGAGATACTCGGCAAAGGCGCCCAGACCGAGGCCAAAATTGTCCCCAATGACCTCGTCACCGGGCTGAAACTGCGTGACACCGCTGCCAACCGCTTCGATCTGCCCGGCAAAGTCCGCGCCGAGTCGTGTCTCTTTCGGCTTGAACAGCCCGTTTTCCAGTCGCGCCAGAAACGGCGTGGCTCGCATCAGATGCCAGTCGAGCGGGTTGACGGACGCCGCATAGATCTTCACCAGAACTTCGTGCGCCTCAGGCGTCGGTTTTTCTGTCTCCCTGAACTGGAGGACATCGGCTGAACCGTATTTCGGGTAGATAATGGCTTTCATTTCGGTCGTTCTCCTTAGCTTGCAGCGGCTTTCTGCCGCTCTGGATGGCGAAGGGGCCAGAGCCTCTGGCCCCGTTGGATGATGACTACAACTGGCTGACAGCAGCCGTCGGCTGTCTGACCTGCTGCGCTTCGCTGCGGGCGGTTTTTCTCGACAGGGAAGCGGCTGCCGATGGCCGGAAGCCCTTGAAAATCAGATAGAGAGCCAGCGACACTTCCCAACTGAAGATCGGGATCACGGCTACCCCCAGCCACGCCGGAAGCGGGGCCAGATTGCCGAGCATTTTGGCGACACTCAGGACGAAGATAATCGGGCCGCCGACCAGCCCCAGCACGGGGATGATCCGCGGGACAAGCCCGGACTTGAGCATCAGATAGGCCATCAGGACGGTGTTCGTCCCGCAGACCAGGCCGGGGCCGAGCATGGCGGCCCACTTGTAAAACGTCACGAGGAGGCTGCCGAGGGTGGCGAGCATCGCCGGGTCGCTGCTGACCGTCCCGATCAGCGGTCGCAGTGACACGACGGCCAGCAGGGGCAGCGTGCCGACGGCAATGATGCAGGCTTCGAGGGTGCGCAGGCCGACATAACCGAGGGCGATGCCTTCATTCTGCCGCCTGACGATGGGAAACAGCGCGACTGCGGTGCCGATAATCGCCATAGCCAGAATGATCTCGGCGATCACTCCAATCGTCACCTGAGCGTCGGAGCCAGACCCGACGATGTATCGGGCATCGCTAATCAGTGAGCCATAGAGGATGACCGCGCCAATCGAGGTGACGTGGGTGATGAGGAAGAGCACGCCCGCCGCGATGGCATTTTTCCTGAATGATGGCGCTGCTGTGGTCGTCTGCCGATAGGTATTCATGGGTCTGTCTCCTTGACTGGCTGTGGGCGTTAGGAAGAGCGCGCCTGAGCGCTGCCGGTCTGGCTGGCCGGAGCGCTTTCCGGGACGGCGGCTGATGTGACGCGCGCTTGCCGTTCAGACCAGAGCGCATAGCCCAGCGCGGCTATGGCGATCCCGACCGGCATGGCGGCAAAGCGCTGGATCTCGTGCGGGAGCAGCGCGGCCAGCGGCGTCAGCAGGCAGGTGATAGCCAGCAGCCCCGCTGCCGGACGGGGCAGGATGTGGGCGCGGAAGGTTGCGATGCCGAACAGCAGGCCGCCGATGACATACAGGCCGCCAAGCAGCCCGTAGATTCCGGGAAGCGCGCCGAGTTCGGTCGCAACGGGATGCCCGTTGATGATGCCGAAGAAGCCCTCAATAAATGTCGGCGCCGCCGTCGCCAGCGCCGGAATGATGAAGGCTTCGGCGAAGATGTAGGCCAGCTCCAGCGCCCAGGCGACGCTGAACAGGACGAAGCCGATCAATCCGAGCAGGCCGCTCTCTTTCACCTGATGGACATAGATCCCCGTCAGGCCGACCAGAAAGAGCATCGACATGACCACTTTCAGCGGAGTGATGATGGCCCAGGCGGTGGTGTTGACGGACGAAAGCGCGTCAGCCGGATGAATCGGCTGGATGCCCGCGTAAATCAATCCCCCCACTACGGCTGCTAAGCCCGCCAGTCGGGTGAGCGTGGCCCCTGTGATCGGCATTTTGTTCTCGTTGATGGTCGAAGGCGTGCGGTTCATGAGTTGGCTTCCTTTTCTGAATCGGTGCGTGATAGGTCAGGGTTCGTCATCCGGCCCGTGGGTCGGATCAGGTTCAACATGAGTGACTGCCACCAGCGGCAGCCCTAAATCACGGATTTTCCGAAGATGGCCGTGCAGCGCTGCCTGATCGGCCACCGGGCCAGCGAGCAGTGTTTCGCCGTTGTCTTCCAGGGTGAGGGTCAGGCCCTCAAACCAGTTGGCCCAGCGTTTTTCAAGATGTCCCCTGATACGGATTTCGCAGTATCCGGGCCGATGATTGTCCTCAGTCGATCTGGGTTTTTGGGTCATTCTGTGCCTCTTGCCTCGTCCTCCTCCGGGTTAAGCTCCCGGTCGTTGCTCGTGCGCGTTTCTTATGAGGAAGATACAGGCCGACGTGATGAGCGGTCATCCCCACATGTGAGGATCGCTGTGGGGATTTGTGGCGCTGGCGCGCTGACGAAGAGGGAATTAAAAAGCCCCGGCAGGTTGATGGATCGTCTGTCGGGGCCAGCGGGATAGCGCAAGATCGTTACAGTAAATCAAGCTCCTCGGC
The DNA here is from genome assembly GCA_964652205.1 of uncultured Anaerolineaceae bacterium. Taxonomy (GTDB): domain Bacteria; phylum Chloroflexota; class Anaerolineae; order Aggregatilineales; family Phototrophicaceae; genus ZC4RG36. The sequence goes on from CAZZAO010000022.1 coordinate 36,650, forward strand.
GCGGCGGACGGCTGCCCGGCGGCTGTTGACGCCGAGCTTGGTGAAAATGTTCTTGGTGTGGCTGCGCAGGGTGCTCAGAGAGACGATCAGCTCGCGGGCAATCTCCGGGCCGCTCAGGTCGGTTGCCAGCAGCCGCAGCACTTCCCGCTCGCGCTCGCTCAATGGGTCGATCCCCACCTGCTGAACCGGCGGGTTATCCTCAACCCTGCCAAAGGCCGCCAGCAGCCGGCGGCTGTAGGCGGGCGCGATCCCGTCTTTCGCCGCCTTTTGCAGCAGAGCGGCCATCAGGGGGCCTTCGTCGATAAAGATGCGGATGTAGCCCTCTGGCTCGGCCAGCGTCAGGGCGCGTTCCAGCGGCACAAGCGCGGCAGGGACTTCGCCCTGTAGCTGATAAGCGAGCGCCTGTAGCACCAGAATCTCGATGACGCTTCGCCCCCGTTCCCCTGCTTCCGCTGCCTCGAGGAGCCGCTCCAGCAGCCCGAAGGCCCCGGCAATCGAGCGGCCAGCCGGGTCGAGGCTGGTTTGTGCCAGCAGCACGCGCGTCAGGGTGATGTGCTCGAACTCGCGCAGGTAGCTGAGGTCATCTTCAACCGATAGGCCCTGCTCACGCGCCCAGCCGAGGGCTTCGCTCAACCGCCCCTGCGCGATCCAGACCCGTGCTTTCAGCGCCGGGATCGGACGCACATTGGGCGAGAAATCCCCCGCATACAGGCGCCCGGCCTCGCGGAGCAGATCGAGAGCGCCGTCCAGATCGCCCTCGGCCTCCCGAATTCGCGCCATCGCAGCACACCAGCGATACGGGTTTTGCGGGAAGCCGTTAAACTCGCCGAGTTCCTTGCTTTTCAGCAGATGCCCGGCAGCGGCCTTCAGGTCATCACGCTCGCGGTAGAGCGCGCTCAAGCCGACGTGCATATCGGCTGTTCCCCGCAGCACCGGCGCGCCGTGCTCAGAGGAAAGCTGCAAAGCGCGCTCGTAGGTGCGCATGGCCTCGGAGAGACGACCTTGCGCAAGCTGGATATCCGCCAGCGTGACCGCGCCGCCGATGGTGTCCGCGATGTTCCCGGCCAGTTGCAAATGGGCCATGCCTTCGGCATACATCCGGCGCGCTGCCTTGAGGTCCCCGCCTGTCCAGGACGCGAGTCCGATCAGCGCCATCGCCCCTCCGCGCAGGAGATGCTCATCCTCCGGGACGAGACCCAGCACGCGCCGGGCGTGGGCTACGGTGTCGAGCAAATTGCCCAGCACCAGGGCCTGCCCGGCGCGGTGAAGCGCCACTGAACCGGGAAGCTGCCGAAAGGCCGCTTCGTCCATCACGACTCTCTCAGCCAGCAAGGTCAGCGGCTGCTCATCCGGCTCGGCATTTGTGTCCAGCCACCGTTCGGCATCTCGCAGTCGGGCCTCGACTCCCTCAAGCTTGCCGCTGGTCAGCAGCGTCCCGGCGTAATAATCGCTAAGCACGGGCCGGTTGTAGAACAATTCATCGGGGAGCGCCTGGAGCCAGCCCAGCACGGTCGCTTCCTGTCTGCTCCGGTACATGGCTGGCCCTACCAGCTCAACCAGACCCGCCGCGCGGGCGAAATCCCCGGCAGCCAGCGCGTGGCGGATCGCATCGGCCAGTGAGCCGTGCTGCTCGTACCATGCGCTGGCGCGGCGGTGCAGTGTGGCGATCTGGCCGGGGCGTTCTTCCATCAGATGCGCGTAGAGAACATCGGCAAACAGGTGGTGATAGCGATACCAGTGCCGTTTATCATCCAGCGGAACGACAAAGAAGTTGCCGCGCTCCAGCGCTTCCAGACGGGCCTGACCGTCGCTCTGGCCGGTGATGGCATCGCACAGCGGGCCGTTCAACCGGTCGAGAATGGCCGTCTCGAGCAGGAAGCTGCGGACAGAGTCCGGCAGGTGCTGCAAAACCTCGGCAACCAGATAGTCAACAATGTAGTGGTTATCGCCAGCGAAGGCGCGGATAAATTCGGACACGTCCTGTTGGCCCTGCATCGAAAGCGCGGCGAGCTGCAAACCGGCAATCCAGCCTTCGGTGCGGGTTTCCAGTCTGGCGATATCTTCGACGGAGAGGTCGAGCCGCATGACCTGATTGAGGAACTCGGCGGCTTCGGCGGCGCTGAAACGCAGGTCGATGGCGCGCAGCTCGGTCATCTGGCCGCGCGCGCGCAGCCGGGCCAGCGGGAGTTGGGGATCGTCGCGGGTGGTGATGACGAGGTGCATCTGCGGCGGCTGGTGTTCCAGCAGAAAGGCCAGGGCCTGGTTGAGCGGCGCAGCGTCAATCACATGGTAGTCATCCAGCACGAGGATGAAATTGTCCGGCAGCGCGCTGATGTCATTGAGCAGCGCCGTCAGCATCGATTCGGCAGGCGCGGGCTGCGACGATTCGAGGACGCCGAGCAGCCCCTGTCCCAGAGCTGGCGCAATGGCCTGTAAAGCCGTGACGAGGTAAGTCAGGAAACGGTTGAGGTCGTTATCGCCTTCGTCGAGCGACAGCCAGGCGGCAGGTCGCGCCACGGCCTCGACCCACTCGCTGACCAGCGTCGTTTTACCAGAACCGGCGGGGGCGGAGATCAGCGTCAGCTTACGGTACAGACCTGTGTTCAGCCGTTCGACCAGGCGTGACCGGACGACCACATCGGGCCGGGGCCGGGGAATGTAAAGTTTAGTAACTAAGGGTGTTATGACCATAAACCATTATAAGCACATATCGAAAATCCATAAAAGCTGATGCCGCCTCGACAGCGCTCGACGAGGCTGTATGGCGCGAACGTCGAGGTTTACGGGCGCTCGTAGCCGAGCCGTAGGGCAGCCGTCGTGCGGCGGCGTTCGGGCAGGCGTACCATCGTCTGCCATGATGAACCGTCTGACTGAATTTGCCGCTGGTGTTTATAATCGGCTCGGCCCGCTCAAGAGCCAGCCGTTTCGGCTCGGCCTTGCCTTCGCCTGGACAATGCTGGTGACGGTGCTGCTGGTGCAGTCGAGCGGGCATCCGGTCATTGGCCCACCCGCGCCGCCGGGAGCGCCGAGTCTGACGCGCGAACTCGAACTGACCTGCGGCCACATCGTCACCTTCTTCGGGTTGGTTGCCCTGTGGTGGTGGGCGCTGGCGGCGTCGCTGACTGAGCCGCGTGCCCTGTTCGTCGCCGTCGGCTTCGCGTTGATCTTCGGCGTCTTGACCGAGGTGGCTCAGAGCGCCGTCCCCGACCGCGCGGTGTCGCTGTTCGATCTGGCGGTCAACTGGTCGGTGACGATCATCACCGCCGTCGTCATCAGCAGCCGCTGGCGTAAGCCGCCGCTACCGAGTATCTGAGCCGTCGTCGAAGATGCCGCTCGGATGGCAGCCGAGCTGGTCAGCCTGGGCAGCTTGCTCAAGCTGGTGGAACGTCTGCTCGTAGCGCGTGTCTGGCGGATAGACGACGCTTTCGGCCCAGCCTTCCCTGACCAGCTCAGCGTTGACGAACTGGCTGCCGACGTAGACATAGCGCAGCAGTCGACCATACTGGTCGGTATCGCTGCTGTCCCTGACCAGTGTCACTGTCTGGCCGCTGACCAGGGCCGCGTTGGCGTCGGATGCTTCCTGATAACACGATTGGTCGCGTTCTGGCGTGTTGATGCCGATGTAACGCACGCGGTAGCCAACGCCGCCGATGCGGACGTCAATCGTGTCGCCGTCGATAATCCGCGTGACCAGAGCGGTATCGCCCTGCGGCGCGGGCTGCTGCGGCGCGGCGGTCGGCGCGCTGACTCCACCGGGGATCAGCACGGGGCTGATGCCACAGGCTGCGCAGGTTACGACCAGCATCAAGCCGACAAGCCACATCCATCTTGTTTTCAATTTTCATTTCCTGTAAGCTGAAACGAGCTACCCGATCAATTGGATCAAGTATAGCGACGATTGTGTTGACCGTATTCCTGTCGCAACCACGCTCACCGAAGGATGAGACTGTTGCAGACCGTTCGTGGCTTTTCGACTGGTATGCAGCCAGCGTCGGAGATAAGCGATGATGACCGCCCATGACGATCTGATAATTCTGACTGAAGCTCGCCCGACACGGGCGGACGCGCTCAAAAACCGCGCCCATTTGCTGGAAGTGGCGCGTGATCTGTTCGAGAAGCAGAGCGTTGAAGCGGTCTCCATGACGGCGATTGCCGAGGCGGCGGGGGTGGGCAAGGGGACACTCTACCGTCATTTCGAGAATAAGAACGAATTGTGTATGGCCTTACTCGACCATGACCAGCGCGAGTTGCAGGAGCGCACCTTCGAGCATCTACGCGGCAGTTTCGACGCGCAGGCTGACCTGCACTGGTTCCTCAGCGCCGTCCTCGATTTTGTCCTCGGCCATGCCAGCCTGCTCAGCGTCAACATTCCCGGCCCTGAAAACTATATCCTCGAACACCCGGCCCATTTCTGGTGGCGGCTGACAATTCGCGGCCTGCTCGGTCGTCTGGCCTTCGACAGTGACCGCGACCTCGACTATATGACCGACATCCTCTATCTGCTGGTTAACGTCCAGACGGTGCTGTTCCAGCGCAACTCGATGCAGTACGACGTCGAGCGCATCCGTACTAACCTCTGCAAGACAGTCGATACCCTCATCAGTTGAGCTTCGCCTTCGGTTTCAGCCTGTAAACGGACTAAAGTCCGTTTTCTCATCATTCTCTTATTGACGCCTGTGCCGCGCGATGCTATCGTTGTTGGTAAGAAACGGACTGTAGTCCACTTCTATATTGATGTAGAAGTGACCTCTAAAAGGAGCTAACCGACAAATGGCAATCTGGACTCTCGATCCCGCGCACACCAGCGTACAATTCTCGGCGCGGCACATGATGGTGACGACCGTTCGCGGCGGTTTCTCTGACGTCCGCGGCACGCTGAACTTCGACCCCGCGCACCCTGAAAATGCCAGCGTTGAGGCAGTGATTGGAACTCAGAGTCTGTCGACCGGCGTGGCTGACCGCGACAATCATCTGCGCAGCGGTGACTTCCTCGAAACCGAAAAGTACCCGACGCTGACGTTCAAAAGCACGCGCGTCGTCGTGACCCGCGAGAACGAGGCGAAGGTCTACGGCGATCTGACCATCCGCGATCAGACGCACGAAGTCATCCTCGATGCCGAGTTCCTGGGGCAGGAGAAAGACCCGTGGGGGAATATCAAGATCGGCTTTGACGCTTCAACGAAGATCAACCGGGAAACCTGGGGGCTGGTCTGGAATGTTGCCCTTGAGTCGGGTGGCGTGCTGGTCAGCAAGGACATCAAGCTGGAAATCTCGGCTCAGGCGCTGCTGGTGCAGGAGCCGGTTGCTGAAGCGACCGCTTCTTCGTAAGCGCCTTACGACCTGCCAGCAAAAGCGCCCCATTCCAATGAATGGGGCGCTTTTTGCTGCTCGCTGGCTGTTACGCCGCGAGATGATACAGCAGCTCAGGATGCGCAATCGGCCAGACGACAATATAAGGCTTGCCGTCGGGATAGGCGGTGATGACTTCGACTTCCCCCGTCTTGACCAGCCAGTAGACGCGAATCCACTGCCCGGAGACGATGTTCGTGCCTTCCGAGAGCAGGGTATTGCTCTCCGGCACTGGCCCTTTGAAGATGTCGGCGTTGATGCTCATGATCTGCGTGCCGCTGCCGTCGTGAGGGTTGATGCCGAAGATGTCGATGGAGTGCAGGTAGATGGCAATCGGCGCGGCGCAGTCGAGTTCCTGACTGTTATTGATCCGTCCATCGTAGAGGCTGGCGCACGGCAGCCCGGCTCCCGATTCACTGTTGCTCGTGCTGCCGGTATCGGGCCCACAGGTGACCGTCAGCGTTACGCTGCCCTGACTGCTAATGGATGCGTAGAAATAGAGGATGATGTCATGATCGACTACGACACTATAGGAGCCGGGAATCGTGATGTTGCCACCGGGGCCGTAGATGATGACCGTTCCACTTGCGCCTGTGGCCCTGATGGTTAACTTGTCGCCAGCCAGCATAATAACGTTAGCGCTCAAAGAGTGCTGAACCGTCCTGCCGTTGATAGCGGCGCAGCTCTCCTGTGCTGAGCCAGCGCTCACTGGCGTCAGCACGGTCGCGCTGGCGATTAGAACCGCCAGCACGAGGGCAAAATAGCGTGTCAGATATCTCACTTTATCTCCCAGGATATGTCGAGCCACTATTATCGTTTGAACGAAACCTGACTGCAACCGGGGGCTGGCAGAAATTTACAAAATGCATAAACTGCGTCCGATCTCGCCCGCTCAGAGAGCAGCACAGGATGCTGTTGCTCTCGCGCCGTCGCGGCTGATTCGATCAGGGTAGCTTGTATCAACTGTCATGGATGTCGGCCAATGAAAACGCCCCGACTGCGGGGCCGGGGCGTTTTTTACTGCCTGTGATCCGCTAGGCGGCGAGATGATAAAGCAGCTCAGGATGCGCAATCGGCCAGACGACAATATAAGGCTTGCCGTCGGGATAGGCGGTGATGACTTCGACTTCCCCCGTCTTGACCAGCCAGTAGACGCGAATCCACTGCCCGGTGATGATGTTCGTCCCCTCAGAAAGCAGCATATTGCTTTCAGGCGTGGGGCCTTTGAGAATCTCATCATTGATGCTCATAATCTCCATCCCCGCGCCGGTCTGCGGGTCAATGCCGAAGATGTCGATAGAGTGCAGATAGATGGCAATCGGCGCTCCGCAGTCCAGTCCCTGACGATTATTGATCCGTCCATCGTAGAGATTAGCGCAGGGCGGCGAAACCGGAGTGTCATTTCCACCGCTGTGGCTGCAACCAATAGCGACCTGACCGTTCCCCGATCCCTGGTCGAAAACCACGCTGACGGGGGTCAGCGAGCTGGCGGTATAGCTGAGCGATCCCGGCGTCGTCCGGCTCTGGCTCGTCCCCCCCTGGAAAGCCAGACTATTGAACGTCCCCGACACTTCCGCAGTCAGGTGATCCCCGTTATTTAAGAGGACGAGCAAGCTAGACGCAGCGCTCAGCGTCATGCCATTGATGACGTCACAGGATATTAGGGGAATGAGTGCGTTGACTGAACTCAGCGGCATTCCGACAACGGTGAGCAGGATAATCAGTAAAATTGCATATTTGCGCATCATCTTCCTTTGCTGGATAAGCCGTCATCAAGCTGTTGTGCTACAGGCTGACGATCCGTCTGGCGACGCGGAGCTGGCGCGGAAATATCGGCAGGAAGTCGATCAGCGATGAGTAGCGCCCCGCCTCGTGTTCGCTCAGGTAGCGGCGCAGGACGCTGACCACGCCGGGCAGCAGGCCCATGCCGTTGACCTTGCGCTCCATCAACACGAAGGCATCGGCTTCCGTCTGGCTGACATGATCGTGTAGATAAATGGCGACCGCGCCAGTCACGAACAGATAGCTGAACTGTTCCTGCCAGGTCGGGTACATCGACTTGATCTGGTCGCCAACCGGCAGCGCCGCCTGCGCCGCCTCGGCCACGCGGTCGGGATGCTTGCTCAGGTAAGCGGCCACCAGCATCCGTCCGAACTGGGTCAGCGCGGCGCGGTAAACGTGAACGGCGTCCTCGTCGAACGGCCACGGCGGGTTGTCTCCCCAGGCGCGTCGCGGGGGAGCGATGCAGATGAGGCTGTGGCTGTGGCGCACGCCAATCTCCTGATCGCTGGGGAAGGAGATGTTGGGCGCGAATACCAGCGCTTCCTGAACTTCGCCAATGAACGGCTCCAGAAATGACTTGAGGCTGACCGATGCCAGCACGCGGCTGGTCTGCGCGGTCGCGTCCTGCCAGGCGGCGTTCTCGCTGGCCCACCACGCCCCCAGATCAGCTCGCAGATAAAAGTCGCGCATCAGCGCAGGCCAGTCTTTCGGCACCCAGCGCGGCAGTGAGCTGGCTTCGAGCGACGGCCATGACAGCCGCATTGCCAGCGTGAAGATCGCTTCGAGCGGCGCGTTTTTATCGAGCAAGCCTTGAAGCGCGACGACCGCCTCATGCCTGTGGAACGCGGCCAGCCGCCTGCGTGTCGCCCGTGCATAGGCGTGTGTCCCGTGCGGATCGCGTGACTGCGACCGCTCAGGATAGTCAGTGACGGCCAGCAGCGCGGACATCAGGCGAATGCGGTCATCCAGATGAACGGCGACGTCAGGGCGAGGATCAGTCATTGTTTTCTCGACGTGGAAATGGTTCGCGGAATAGGCCCATTGTAGAATCAAGGCGGCGCAGGGGCAAGCGCCCTGAAATTAACTATCCGGGTGCGACGTGATCGCCTGCCCGGTGTTATAGCTTGAAATGGCCCTGTAAGGAATGACGATGCGGGTTGCGCTGTTCACCGAAACTTTCCTGCCCAAAGTCGATGGCATCGTCACGGTCGTCTGCCTGCTGCTCGACCATCTGGCGAAGCGCGGCGTCGAGGCGGTTGTGATTGCGCCACGGATGGGCGTTGACGATTATCACGGTATCCCGGTCATCGGCGTCCCCGGCATTGCCTTTCCCTTCTACCCCGAACTGCGTGTCGGCCCGCCGAATCTCTCGACCTATCACCAGCTCAAAGCCTTCAGGCCCGACGTGGCCCATATCGTTCACCCGGTGCTGATTGGCATTCCCGGCCTGCTGATGGCGAAGCGTATGGGCGTGCCGACGCTGGCCTCGTTCCACCTCGACCTCGCCCGGATTGCCCATCACTATCACGTTGGCTTCGTCGAGCCGATCACCGATGTGCTGACCCGGCTGGTCTTTAACTCGGCAGATTATGCGCTCGCGCCGTCACGGCTGATCCAGTCCGAGCTATTGTCGCTCGGCGTGAAGGACGTTGGCCTGTGGAAGCGCGGCGTCGATGCCGACAAATTCAACCCGCGCTTTCGCAGCGCCGAGATGCGCGCTGCTATGTCCGACAATCACCCGGACGAGACGCTGCTGCTCTACGTCGGGCGCGTCTCGAGCGAGAAGCAGATCGACCAGATTAAAGCGGTGCTGGAACAGGTTCCGGGGACGCGGCTGGCCGTGGTCGGCGATGGGCCAGCGCGTGAATCGCTCGAAGCCTATTTCGCCGCGACGCCGACGAAGTTCATGGGCTACCTGCGCGGTGAGGCGCTGGCCCAGGCCTATGCCAGCGCCGACATCTTTGTTTTCCCCTCAGCGCTGGAGACCTTCGGCCTGGTCGTCGTCGAGGCGATGGCCGCCGGGCTGCCGGTCGTGTCGTCGCGTGTCGGCGGCGTCCGTGAGGTGGTTGCTGAGGGACGCACCGGCTGCACCTTCGACGTCAACGACGTGGCCGGGATGGTCGAGGGCGTTCGCCGGGTGGCGTCCAGCCGCAGCCAGATCGAGGCGATGGGCCGTCAGGCGCGCGCCTTTGCCGAGACGCAAAGCTGGGAAGCGATGATGGACGAGGTCATCGATCACTACGCGCGCCTGATCGAGCAAAGCCGCCGTGAGTCAGCGCTCACGGCCTGAAACATGCTAGGCGAGGGCGATGACTTCGATCTCGACCAGCATTCCCGCGACCGGGGCCGTGGCCTCGACTGTCGAGCGAGCGGGCGGCGTGCCGGGGAAGAAGCTGGCGTAAACGGCGTTCATGGCGGCGAAGTCGCTCATATCCTTGAGAAACACGGTCGTCTTAACCACCTTGTCGAGGCTCGACCCGGCGGCTTCCAGCACCGCGCGCAGGTTGTTGAACACCTGAGCCGTCTGCGCCTCGACGCCGCCTTCGACGACCTTGCGCGTCTGCGGGTCGATGCCGCCCTGACCCGAACAGTAGACCATGCCGTTGGCGACGATGGCCTGCGAGTAGGGGCCGACGGCGGGCGGGGCATTGTCGGAATGAATCGGTGTCATATTCGCCATTGCAGAAGCTCCTTATCGAGAGAAGTGCTGAGTAACGAGAGCTGCGTTAAAGACAGGGTGATGCACAATAATTCTAGCGTGGAATCCTGGCGAGGTTCAGTCCATATGGTATGATACAAATGAGGTTACGACCTGAGTGAGAATTGTTGGATAGTTGTATTTCACTCATCACTCATCGCTCAGCACTCTTCTTGACGAGGTGTTCCATGAATAAGCTGATCGGTCTGGGATTGGGATTAGCGGTCGGACTTGCCATCGGCGTCGTCGCGTCGATGCTGGTCGCGCCGTCGTCTGGCGAGGAACTGAAACGCAGCCTGCGCCGGGGCTACGGCGAGACACTCGAAGAAGCCCGCCGCGCCAGCGAGCAGCGCCGCCTTGAGCTGGAGTCTGAGTTAAAGCGCAAGCGCGGTCACGGCCTGACGCTGCCGTAACCCTTCCTTGCATGACCGACAAACAAACGGGTCTACCATTTCGGTAGACCCGTTTGTTTTCTGGATCGGCGCGTTTGCTATCCGCCAAACACTCTGGTGATAACTTTGTCGATCACATTGTCTTTGCGCGGTTTACCGCCATATTTGCCTTGACTGACGGAGACGCGGCCTTTATTGTCGGGCGATTTCCCGGTGCTGTCTGTTTCGTTATACTGTCCACTGGTCTTGGCGCGCTCGCCGGGCCTGGGTGGATTCTCACTACCGTGACTTGACTTAAATTTTTCCATTACGATCCTCTGGAGTGTCTATGGCTGATTTTAGTCGTTATAGATATTTCCCTCATCGTACTTGCAGTTGCGATGGGCTGAGGGCGATCACTGCGCGCTGATGTCGAGCGTATAGGGCATCGGCACGGTCGTGACTGGCGCGAACGGCGACACTGCAATGACGACCTGATCGACGTTCGGATCGAGCGGCAGCGTCCACGCGCCGTCGCCGGCTGCCTGCCAGCGCGTCACTGAAGCTTTTGCGCCAGTCTGCTGAATCGCCTGCACCCAGGTCGCTTCCGGCAGTCGGTTATCGGTCAGCAGCCAGCCTTGCGGCTGCCAGTCGCCGCTGCCGCTCTCGAAGTCGTCATAGTAGTCGATTTCCGGCACGCTCAGGTCGTCGATGACCATGCCGGGCTGCGTCACGGCGTCGTCAGTAATCATCTGGAAGCGGACGAGCGCTTGCTTGCCCGCGAAGGCGTCGAGCGACACCGTTTCATCGACCCACTGACCGTTGGTGCTGCCGGTGTAGCCGGGGCCATAGGCTGTGTTATGCGGATTGGCGGCTGAGGTGTGCGGGCTGCTCAGGATCGTCCAGCTTTTGCCGTCGTCGCCGCTTGCCATGACGTAGCCGTAATCCCACGATTCTTCGGTCTGATACCAGAGCGCGTAATTGAGCGTGGCCTGGCTGACGCTCGTCAGGTCGAAGGCGCGCGTCAGCGTGGTGCTGCTGACGTCGGCTTTGTTGCTGTACCACATGTGCGTCCCGCTGCGCGGCTGCACTGGCACCAGATCGACGCTTTTGGGCGCGGTCAGCCTGACATCAAGCGACTGCCTGCCGCGCAGGTTGGTCAGCACGTAGTAATCGGCGGCGTACTGGTTGGCCGTCCCCGACACCGTCCACGGGTAGCTGACCACGCTTTGCAGCGCTCTAGCTCCCGGCGCGTCCGGCGGAATCGACCTGTAGCCGTACAGGCCGTCGGTCTGCGCTGGATCGATCAGGAAATTGGCCGCGACCCAGTCGGCGAAGAAGTCATTGACTCCCGGCTGACCGAGGCTTTTCAGGACGTGGTCGATGGCGTCGAGCGCGCGGATCGAACGGTCGGCGCTGAGCTGCTTGAGCGCGTCGAGGCCGAAGCGGTCGTAGAAATAAGTTACGAACAGCACCGCCGCGCCGTAGTCCTGCGCGCGCTGGCTGTAGTCCTCGGCCCAGGTGTTGAGCTGCGTCCCCGGCGCGCCGAGGAAGCTGAGGATTTCCCACGATGGCAGATCGTAGAAGTGAAGCTGGGTGAAGGTCGAGTAGCCCTCGTTGATCCAGTAGTCCTCATTCGGTTGCAGATTGAAGCGGATCATGTGCTGAAATTCGTGCGCGACTACGCTCTCGACGTAGCGGACGTCGAAGTGCGGGCCAAGCGCGTCGAGGTTGAAGAAGAACATCTCGTGCTGGTTGCTGGTCGAGACAGCCTGAATGGGATAGGTGTGTTCACTGACGAAATAGGCGGCTGTTCCCGCGCCGAGGTCGTGGGTGAACAGGCCGTAGACGTGTGGATCGCCGTCGATGCCCGGATTGGCCTCGCTGCCCCACAGGGCGCGGTCGTTGGGATAGACGCGCTCATCGAACGCCTGCGCCAGCGAGTGAAGCGCGGTATCGTCGATCTCAGCGCCGTCCTGCACCCACAGGTAGATGTGCTCGCCGGCGGCGCGCAGCGTCGCGTGGACGGTGATCGAACGATCCTCGGACGCATTGGTGACGTGGAACTGCGCTTTATCGCCGACGAAGTGGGGCGGGGCGCTGGTCGGCGGCGGCGGCATTGGCCCGACGCCGAGCAGTTCCTGCGCCAGAACAACGCGGTCGCGCGGCGGGATGACGGTCAGGTTGAGCAGGCTGACGGTCGGATACAGATCGACGGTGGCTTCCGGGTTCTGCGCCTGAAGCGGCCCGGCGACGATCCCGATAGTGAAGGCGAGCAGCGCGACGAAGCGGAGAAAACACGAACGGGACATCACGTGGCCCTGACGGTAGGCTTCGGGTCGTCGGCGCGGTGTCCGCCGCCGACGTGCCTACCAGTGTAGCGGCAAACGCGAGACAGGGGAATGCGGAGTTCGGCCCTCACCCCCGGCCTGCCGACCTCACCCCCGGCCCCTCTCCGCAAGCAGAGAGGGGAGAAAGATCAGGGCCACGATAGTTCGCATCCGTTCCCCCCTCTCCGTTTACGGAGACGGAGCGTGCCGAGCGTTCTT
>CAZZAO010000023.1:0-6745 GCA_964652205.1 uncultured Anaerolineaceae bacterium
TCGTGTTGCCATGCCCTCATTATATCATGTCATCTCTGCTTCGTTTCTCCATTAATTACGCAGGTTACTCTCACGACTACAGGAGCTAGCGGCTATGTTGATGCGGACAGAACGAATCAAGGTTGAGCCTTTGAGCTTCGGCGCGATCATGTCGTCAATGGCACAGGGGATCTATAGAATTCCACGCTTTCAGCGTATCTTCGTCTGGGAGCGCAGCCGAATTCAATCCCTGCTCGACAGCATGTACCGGGAATACCCCATCGGAACAATTTTCCTGTGGAAAGCACCCGCTAAATACAACCATATGCTCCGTTCGGTCGACTATTTGCAGCAACCGCCCATTGAAACTGATCAGTCCTACACCTTTATTTTAGATGGACAGCAGCGCCTGACATCACTTTATGTCGTGGTTAACGGCCTGACGATTGGAGTCGAACGCTACACCAAGATTGTTGCCGATCTGGAAAACAATGAGGCAGAGAAATATTTTCAGTATCGCACCGCCGATAATCGACGGTGGATCTCGGTACAGAATCTCCTAAAAGATAACTCTTTCGAGCTTTATGACAGCTTACCGCCGGAATATCGGCAGCGTTTTCAGGAGATACGCCAGCGACTGAGCAGTTACCCGTTTTCAGTGGTCAGTGTCAGCAGCATGGAACTGGACGATGCCATCGAAATCTTTGAGCGCATTAATCAGCAGAGCAAACGCCTGACGCGCTACGACCTGATTGCGGCGTCTGTCCTGACCGACCAGTTCGATTTACGCCAGCGTTCGCAGAACGACATCATTGAGCCACTGGCACAATCCTTCGGCGCAATTCCAGAAACCAACGAGCCACAGGCATTAGCGCTCAACATTCGAGGCCGCACCGAGCATACTACTCAGATGAGTCTGGAAACTGGAGAAGTCCAGGCTGCGTGGGAACGAACCGTCACCTGCCTTAAGCTGGCCGTTGATTTCGTCCAGGCCAATCTTGGGGTTAAGCGCGCAGACTTTATACCCTATAGCTCAATGCTCGCAGTCCTCGGCTATTACTTTTACTACGGGCAAACGAACGCAGTTAAGTCGAATTTTCATCGTGACCAGCTCGAAAAATGGTTCTGGCGAACCGCATTTGCCGAACGCTACAGCGGCGCGAGTCAAACGCGAATGACCGAAGACGCCGAACAAATTCGTAAGTTGATCGACAAAGACGAACCGTTCGATCTTGATCGGATGCCTGTGTCACTCGATGAGAAGGCACTTCTGGACGCGCGCATGAGCAACACGACTTCGGCCATCCGTAACGGCATTTTATGTATGCTCTACCTGATGCGCCCGCTCCACTTTATTAACAAGTCTGAGATCATGCTTCAGGGTGAATACTTTTCTAAATTCACACTCGCTGAACGGCATCATATTTTCCCGATTGCCTTCCTGCAAGATCGTGATGTTCCCCATCAACGAGTGCATCGGATTCCGAACTTTTGCTTTATCCCCGCAGAACTGAACCAGCAAATCTCCAATCAGGCACCGAGTCAGTATTTCGCTGAGCTGCGGAACCAGCATGGTGATAGCGGTGATTTCGAGAAGATCATGAACACGCACTTGATTCCTGTCGATGAGGATTCAGGAATCTGGACGGACGATCTTGATCGATTCCTCAGACAGCGCGCTCACTTAATGATGCTGGAAATCCGCAAACTATGTGGTCTTACTGTGCGACTGCCAGAAGAGCAACGGAACCCGGTCATTGATGCCGTTGAAGTCGCCCTCCGCGACACGATTCACAACCATCTCAGTGCAGCTTACGGGTTAAATTACTGGAAGTCTGCCATACCGGGCGATGTCAGGGCAAACAGTGATGATCGGATTGAAAAGATGCTCACATCAATTCCCGGCATTGAACGCAGTCAATATGACAACCCACGCGCTCGACTTGACCAATGTGATGTGTCGGACTATACGCGCATTATTAACAATGCCCAGAACTGGCCCCACTTCAGCGCAACTTTCCGCTCAAAACCCGATACCGAGCGGATGCTCAATGATTTCCGTCGTTATCGAAACGCTGTCAAACACAATCACCCTGCCGATACGCTGCTCGATCTACAGGGAAATGCCGCCGTTGTTTTCCTGTCACGCGCGTTGAAGCTTGATCTGTCACGTTTTGGGATCAGCTAACCCTGTCTCTTTACTAGCTGGTGGACTACCTCGACAGCAAAGCAGGACAGCAGCTTCCGCGACTACGACATCCGCGCCCTGCCTGAACCGCGCGCCACGCTCGAACAGGCGCGCTGAAGACCTGAAGCGGATTGCCTGCGGGGTTTTCGGCTTATCATCCTCCCCTCGCAAAGGTGTAAGAAGGTCTGGCTTGTACTTCGTCCCTGTTTCTGAACAACGGGCTGTCATTTTCGGCAACCCGATTCAGTTGCTCACCGGCCCGCCATTCTCCCGGTCGTCCCGGCTGAAGGAATCGCAGTGCCAGCAAATGGCCGATGAGGGGATGCCATCCCCGCAGACATCCTATCATGCTGTCAAGTAACTCAGCCATTGAGCAGGCTGAAAACGGGTGAACAGCAGCGGAAAGATGGAATGCCGAAGCAGCGGGAGATTTATGAGTTGCCCTTCGCCGCCTTGATCCAGCCGAGCACCTGACTGACGCGCTCGGAGATGGCGTCGTAGTTTCTGGTGGCAAGATATTCCTTGCGGATCAGGTCGGAGCCGATGCCGATAGCCGTCACGCCCGCCTTGAACCACGCCGTCACGCTGGCCTCGTTCGCTTCGACGCCGCCCGTGACCATCATTCGCGTCCACGGACAGGGGCCGAGTACCGTCTTGACGAACGACGGCCCGCCGACCGAGTCGCCGGGGAAGACCTTGACGATCTCGACGCCGTATTCTTCGGCGTTGTTAATCTCCGTCACCGTGCCGCAGCCGGGCAGATAGGCAACCTTGCGCCGGTTGCAGACCTTCGCCACTTCCGGGTTGAACGACGGCGCGACGATGAAATTCGCCCCGCTGTTCAGATAGGCGGCTGCCGTTGGCGCATCGACAACCGTCCCCGCGCCGAGGATCACACGGCTGTCGTTCCCGCCGAAATACTGCGCTACATCGGTGAAAACACCGAGCGCAAAATCGCCGCGATTGGTGAACTCGACTCCGCGCACACCGCCATCGACGCAGGCCGCGACAACCTTGCGCGTCACTTCGGCGTCGGCGTGGTAGAAGATCGGCACCAGCCCGGTCTCGATCACATTGTTGAGGACGTCCATCCGGCTAAACTTCGCCATGTTCGTTTCTTTCCTGCCGCAAAGGCATTGAAATCCTGTTCAGGTCAGGCTCGTGTCTTATCCTGCTCCCCTCGCCCTCCGGGAGACGACGTGGTAGGGCCTCGTTCGCGCCGCGAAGCGGCGTCTCGACCCGCAGGGCGAACAGGCCATCACCAGGGGCCGGGGGTGAGGGCCTAATTCGCTTTGAGAAACGCCTCGACTGCCTCCCGCGTTGGCAGTGCCGGAATCGCCCCGCGCTCGGTTGTTGCCAGCGCGCCGACGGCGTTGGCAAAGCGCGCGATCTCCGGGATATGCGCCGGATAGTCGTCGCCATATTCGAGCAGGCGCACCAGCAGCCCGCCGACAAAGCCATCGCCGGCGCCGGTCGTATCGACCGCCTGCACACTGAAGCCCGGCGCGTGATGGACGCCGTCGCGCGTGTAGATTGACGCGCCCGCTGCGCCGTGCGTCACAATGATGAGTCGCAGGTCGGCGCGCCACAGCGGCGACACGTCACCGCCGCCCGTCAGAAATTCCAGCTCCTCGTCGCTGACCTTGACGATCTGAGCGTAGTCCAGCCCGGACAGTATCCCCTCGCGGGCGGCATCGGCACTCGACCACAGCGCGAGGCGCAAGTTCGGGTCGTAGGAGACGAGCTTGCCGCGCGTTCTGGCATAACGGGCCGCTGAGAGCGTCGCGCTGCGGACTGGCTCGTCGATCAGCGTGATCGAGCCATAGTGGAAAATGGCGTGCGCGTCGATCACGTCGAGCGCAACGTCTGCCGGTTCCATCAGCATATCGGCACTCGGATGCCGGTAGAACATGAAGCTGCGCTCGCCGTCCGCCCGCAGCGAGACGAACGCCAGCGGCGTCCGCGCCCTGTCGGTGAAGCGGACGCCAGAAATATCGACGCCTTCCGCCGAGACAACTCCAGCCAGATAGTGACCGAAGGGGTCGTTGCCAAGCTGTGTCAGGAAGGCGCTGGCGTGGCCGAGCCGTCGGGCGGCGACGGCGACGTTGGCGGGCGCGCCTCCCGGCTTCTTCTGAAAACCGGACGCTTCACCGACTGTCACGCCCGATTCAAGGGCGACGAAGTCAATCAGCAGTTCTCCCATGCAGGCGATGCTCATAACGGGCTTCCTGTGGCGCGCTGGACCAAAAACTATCTTGCTCAATCTTAACCCGCCGACCGGCAGACCTCAAGCGCCGCCAGCCAACGGCGAAACGCGCCTGGCCTGCTCCCCTCGCCCTCCGGGAGACGAAGTGGTAGGGCCTCGTTCGCGCCGCGAAGCGGCGTCTCGACCCGCAGGGCGAACAGGCCATCACCAGGGGCCGGGGGTGAGGGCGTAGTTACGACTCCCGTATCCACACGCGCATTTCACCCGGCTCGCGGTTCGCCCACAGGAAATAGGGGATCGCCTTGATCGGCATCGGCGTAGGCGCGTACTGAAGCGCCGACTGCGGGCTGTAGAGCGCGGGCTGCGGCCACTCAACCGGCTCGGCACGCAGACCTTCGCCGGTGATAACAGTGACACCATCGAATAACGTCGGCTCGAAGCGGGCGCTCAGTCGAGCCTCGCGCGGCAGGACGACGTTCGCCAACCGGGGGCCGTTGTCGGCCTGTTCGAGGCAGTAGACGACCGGGCCGCGCTGCAAGGCGACGCAGCCCGCATCCTGACGAATTTCAGGATGCGGCGCGATCCGCTCAACCGGCATCATCAGCGTCAGCGACACCGTATCGCCGGTCTGCCACGTCCGCTCAATAACAGCGTATCCCTGAGTCAAGCTGACGTTCACGGCCTCGCCGTTGACCGCAAGCTGGTAGCCATGACACCAGCCGGGAATCCGCAGCGCGAGCTTGAAGCGCGTCGGCTGATCGACTGTCAGGCTAAAGTCGATCTGACCATCCCACGGGTAGCTGGTTTTCTGGTCAAGCTGCACCTGCGCCCCGGCGACGTCAATCTGGGTGTGACTATCATTATAGAGGTGGGTATAGAGCGTGTCAGCGCTGACCGAGTAGAAGTACGCGCCGATTCCGGCGACGATCCGCGCCAGATTGGGCGGGCAGCAGGCGCAGTCGAACCATTCCGAACGGCGGTAATACTGATCGCTGGTGATGCCGCTCCAGCTCTCGAACGGATTGACCATCGGGTACGATGCCAGCGGATTGGCGTAGAAGAAGCGGTCGCCTTCGTAGGAGACACCCGCCAGCACGCCGTTGTAGAGCGCGCGTTCGAGAATGTCAGTGTAGCGCCGGTCGGGATCGAGGTTGAACATGCGCTGTCCCCAGAAGGCCAGCGCAATCGAGGCGCAGGTTTCGGCGTAGGCAGTTTCGTTGGGCAGGTCGTAGGCGAAAGTGAAGCCTTCGTTGGTGTGCGCCGGGCCGAGTCCCGCCGTGACGTACATCTGATGGGTGGTCAGGTCGTCCCACAGTTTACGCAGGACGTTCGCCAGCTCGCTATCGCTGGTTTCAGCCGCGATGTCGGCGACACCGGCGTACAGGTAGGCCGCGCGCACCGAATGGCCGCAGGCTTCCGTCTGCTCGCGGATCGGCAGGTGCGCCTGACAGTAACGGTAATTTTTAGCCCAATAGTGCTGCGGGTCGTCGCCGCGCGCCTGCGCTTCGAGGTCGAAGTAGTGCGGCTGCTGCCCGCGTTCATCGACGAAGTATTTCGACAGGTTGAAGTAGCGCTCGTCGCCCGTCTGATGAGCGAGCCGCACCAGCGCCAGTTCCAGCTCTGGATGGCCGGGATAACCATGTTTCTGCCCCTCACCAGGGCCGAAGCGCTCATTGATGTGGTCGGCGTAGCGCGTCAGCACATTGAGCAGGGCATCCTTGCCGGTGGCCTGCGCGTAAGCAACGGCGGCCTCGATCAGGTGTCCGGCATCGTACAGCTCATGCCGGTCGCGCAGGTTCGTCCAGCGCTTATCCGGCTCGACTGCCGTGTAGTAGATGTTAAGGTAGCCGTCGGGCTGCTGCGCCTGCTCGATCAGGGCGATGGTTTCTTCAACCACGCGCTCAAGCTCGGCGTCGGGATGGCTCGCCAGACTGTAAGCGGCTGCTTCGATCCATTTACCGGTGTCCGAGTCCCAGAAAATGTGCGGCGGCGTCTGCCCCGGCTTCCAGTCGAGCTTCCAGGCGTCGAGCCGTCCGGTGATTTTCATCTGATGCGTAATGGCTGGAATCGTCCGGTGACTGTTGGTGCGCTGGCGCTGCCCCCAGAAGCCGCCGGTGATGTCCACCTTGTTCCAGGGAAGAACGTTCAGGCGTTGAGTTTCGCTGAGCATGAATGAGTCTCCAACATCAATAGCACTCGCAGGATTATTGTATATAGCATCTAAAAAGGCTACGTCCATCACACCCGTTCACCGCTGTTAAATCGGATGCGAGCCACGGCTAATCGAAAAAGCCGGACTGGGCGATGGTCTCCCACGCCGAGCGGTTCCTGGAAACTGCTGCGGCGTCGGCAATTGCAGCGGCTCGATAGCG